>JBGTDZ010000046.1:0-11475 GCA_041748055.1 Aquaticitalea sp. | reverse complement strand
TAGATTAAGATTAGTGTTTATAGATTATCTAAAAACAGCGTGCAAAAATAAATCAATATTGGATTATTAGCAAAGATAATGCAGTTATTATACGATATTGTTAAAAAATTATAAGGCCTCACCTTACCTGAATGAAAGAATTAAAACACATCAATAAATACTTTTATAAGTACCGATATAAACTCCTCTCAGGAATTTTGATTACCATAGTCGCTCGGATTTTTTTATTGTTCACCCCCGAATTGGTTGGTTCGTCCGTAGACATTATTGATGACTATAGAAGGGGCCAGGTAACTGACCTTGGGATTGTGAAAACCGAGCTTCTAAAAAATATCATATATATCGTTGGTGCTGCCATCATTGGGGGTGTTTTTACATTTTTGATGCGCCAAACCATCATAAATGTATCCCGATATGTTGAATATGATCTTAAAAATGAAGTCTATCAGCAATATCAACGACTATCGCTGAATTTCTACAAATCCAATCGTACCGGTGATTTGATGAACCGTATCAGTGAAGATGTTGGTAAGGTACGTGAATATGTTGGCCCTGCCATAATGTACAGCATCAATACATTGACACTATTTGTAATTGCTTTAATCTTGATGTTTAGGGAAGCGCCAACCTTAACACTCTATACAATCATACCATTGCCAATTTTGTCCTATTTTATATATGTATTGAGTATAAAAATTCATAAAAAGAGTACAATCGTCCAGGTATGGCTATCTAAACTTTCCACATTTTCTCAGGAAACATTCAGTGGTGTTTCGGTGATAAAATCCTATGGCATAGAACCCCAAATCAATTCTGATTTTGAAACATTGTCATTGGAAAACCGTCAAAAGAACCTTGATTTGGTAAAGGTGCAGGCCCTGTTTTTTCCTTTGATGATTTTCTTGATTGGGTTAAGCAATATAATCGTGATTTATATTGGCGGGGTACAATACATTAATGGAGAGATTGAAAGTTTAGGTGTCATTGCAAAATTCATAATATATGTGAACCTGCTCACTTGGCCAGTGGCTACCGTAGGTTGGGTTACGTCTGTCATTCAAAGAGCGGAAGCCTCACAAAAACGCATCAATGAGTTTCTTAAACAAGAGCCGGAAGTTAAGAACAAGGTCTCTACACACTCCATCATACATGGCAATATTGAGTTCAAGAACGTAACGTTCATATACCCGGACACCAACATCAAAGCACTCAGGAATTTGAGTTTTGATTTGAAACAAGGAGAGACTTTGGCAATTTTAGGAAAAACCGGATCGGGAAAATCAACCATCTTGGATTTGATTGGCCGGCTTTACGATGTTCAGGAAGGACAAATCCTAATTGACAGTGTACAAATTGACCTGTTAAACCTAAATGACTTACGCCACAGTATTGGATATGTCCCACAAGATGCATTTTTATTTTCAGATACCATCAAGAACAATATCATGTTTGGGAAGGAAGATGCCACTGAAGAAGATGTTATTGAGGCTGCGAAAAATGCCGATGTTCATAAAAACATCAAAAAATTTACAAACGGCTACGAAACCATTTTAGGCGAAAGAGGCATCACTTTATCTGGCGGACAGAAGCAACGTATTTCCATTGCCAGAGCCATCATCAAATCGCCTCAAATTCTTTTATTTGATGATTGTCTCTCTGCGGTAGATACCGAAACGGAAGAAAAAATCCTTAAAAACCTAATGAAAGTGACCGAAGGCAAAACCACCATTATTGTCAGCCATCGTGTTTCTTCCGCAAAAAATGCCGATAAAATCATTGTTCTAGATAATGGGATGATTGTCCAAAATGGAACACATGACAGCCTTTTAAATTCCAACGGCTACTACAAAAATTTGTATCAAAAACAACTTACCGAATCCTCTGCAAATTAAACCAATGCATTGGTTGAACAGCGAATCGGGCTTCACCATTCATCCAATTAAACCATTCAAAAGAAAAAGAAATGGAACTTTTAGTTGGTTACTATTCTTTTTTTTTAGATTTTTGAGACACAAATCAAAATAATTAAAAAAACATGAGCGATAATAATGGAATGATGGAGAAAGAGGAAATATACTCCAAAGTATTGAGAGCAGGGCGAAGAACCTATTTTTTTGATGTGAGATCTACAAAGGCGGATGATTATTACCTGACAATTACTGAAAGTAAAAAATTTACCAACGACGATGGGTCGTTTCACTACAAAAAGCACAAGATTTATTTATACAAGGAAGATTTTTCTGAGTTCAATGAGATTCTAAAGGAAATGACGGATTATATCGTTGACGAAAAAGGCGATGAAGTTATTAGTGAGCGTCACCAAAAAGACTTTAAAAAAGATGAATTTGATGAGACTGATGATGCTGGTAGTCCGGTTTCAGAAGAAGCTACAAAAACAACAGACAATTTTACGGATATCAATTTTGAGGATATTTAATAGCAACTTAATAAATAGAGAAGACTGATTTGGAAATAATCCTGTAATTCGAAAGTAATAGAATACAAATAAATAACAAAAACAACCGTTCCTTTAAAAAGTGGCGGTTTTTTTAATTCACGGTAGAACCATTGGGCACTTTGTATTCGGGTTTCAGCAAAATGACATCCTCGCCATCGACAGCACCAACAACCAAGCATTCGCTCATAAATTTTGATATCTGTTTTTTGGGAAAATTGACAATAGCCACAATCTGTCGGTTTAGCAATTCCTCTTTTTTGTAAAGAGTAGTAATCTGTGCTGATGATTTCTTGATGCCCAAGTCCCCAAAATCAATTAGGAGTTGGTATGCCGCAAGGCGAGCTTCGGGAAAATCATTGACTTCCAAGATGGTTCCTATTCTCATATCAACTTTGGAGAAGTCTTCAAATGTTACTATCTTTTCCATGTTATAAAAATACAATATTAAACCAAAATCAAAATAAAAAAAATGGCTCAAACAGCTTCAGCTATGCTACCCCTAGGCACCAAAGCTCCCGATTTTAAACTATTGGATACCGTAACAAACGAGAATGTAAAATTAGAAGACTGCCAAGGTCTCAAAGGAACGGTAATCATGTTCATCTGCAATCACTGCCCATTTGTAAAGCATGTGAATGCCGCATTGGTGCGTATCGCCAAAGATTATAAGCCCAAAGGCATCAACTTCATCGCCATCAGCAGTAATGACGTTGAAAATTATCCACAGGACGCACCAGACAAAATGAAGGAAAACGCTGAAAGGGAAGGGTATATTTTTCCATATTTATACGATGCTTCACAAAAGGTTGCCAAATCATATGATGCGGCATGCACGCCCGATTTTTATATATTTGATGACCAATTAAATTTAATATACAGGGGACAAATGGATGATTCACGGCCTGGCAATGGCATTCCAGTTGATGGTAGCGATATACGAAATGCACTGAACGCCTTGCTAAACAATCAACCCGTCAGTCCAAATCAAAAGCCAAGTATAGGTTGTAATATTAAATGGAAGCAAGCTAAGAATTAAAGAATTTTAAGTTTGTCTGAATGAGTTATTATTTTATTAGAATTCATTAAAGCTTTTTAGGATTCCATAGTAAATTCGTATCCTGAAACACTAATCAATATGAAAAAAATAATTGGACTTGTTGTATCCCTATTTATTATTTTTATCATTTTGGTATATTGGTCCCTCAATACTACACCAGAAAATGTTGAGAACTCTAAACTTGTCAATTTTGAAAATTTCGATGTTATAGATTTCAAAGAGCACGATTCAGTGCTCATCACCGCCACTACTCAATATAAAAGTAACGAGCTAAAGAACATAATGCAGGGAGAGCATTACCGGAAAGCTTGGTCCACGCCCATCAAAGTCCCCGTGGTTTATTTGGATTCGATTTTTGGTGGCATGACCGTTGTAAAAGAAGGGGGCGGCAAACAGACCCAGTCCTTAAAACTCTTGGCAAAAAATGGGATTTACTATACCTTGCGGAGTATCAATAAAGAGCCTGAGGCACTCATTCCCGAATTTGCCAAAAACCTAGGTTTGGAAAACATTGTCATTGACGGCATCTCGGCGCAACATCCGTATAGTGCAATAGTTGTGGCAAATTTGGCAGAAAGTGCAGGTATATTGCACACCTTTCCCAGTTTGGCCTTTGTGCCAAAACAACCAGCTTTGGGAAATTACAATGAAATTTATGGAAATAGGCTTTTCCTATTGGAATATGAAACAGAGAGCACAACGAATTGGACCGCTTATGAAAATGTGATTCAAATAGCAGATACCAGAGAATTGCAGAAATTGAAAGTTATTCAAAAAGAACATCTTACAATAGATGAGCATGCCTTGGTAAGGGCGAGACTTTTTGACTTAATCATAGGTGATTGGGATAGACATGCCAAGCAATGGGGTTGGGTCATTCAACAAGTAGGAGACCACTATAAAGCCATCCCATTGCCTGTGGATAGGGATAATGCGTTTTTTAATCTTGGGGGTGTCATTCCTAGTATTATTTCTAATAAAAATGTCACTCCTGATTTAAGACCATTCCATAAAGAGATTGATTACTTGCCTGGCTTGATAATGCCTTTTGATGTATATTTTTTACATGATGTTCCGGAATCTGTGTTTGTGGAAGAAGCTGAACAATTACAAGAATTGATTAACGACGAGGCCATAGAAAAGGCACTAAGCTTGTGGCCAAAATCCATATATGATTTGGATGGCGTCAAAATTGCAGAAAAAATTAAAAGCCGAAGAAACAATTTAGTGGTATATGCTAAGGAATTTAAAACTGCGCTCGACGCGAAACCAGTGCTAAACGATCCATTAAAAGGATCTGAAGATTTGGAATTACCCAAAAAATTAGTGCAATGTTTTAAATGTGAAACTTATGATAACTAATTGTTAGATGTTTTTCAAGATTGAAGGCCATAATTTTTTACTAACATTAATAATAGGAGAAGAGATAAAAGACCTTTAGGTTTAAAACGAAGAAATGAGACTTATACATAAGGGTTTAAAAAATTTTCATAATTTGTCTATTTATAGTCAGTCCCAAATTAATAAAAAAACGTTAAGTTTATCTTAGTCTTGGTAAGAGTTTCTCCAAAAATCCTTATTATCTAAACTTCATGAAACACTTAACAATAATTTTTTTTATGACACTAAACTTTGCCAAGGGGCAACACATTATACCTGACGTCATTTCGTTTGAAATAAACACGGCTTTGAAATATTATCCAGCATTGAAGGGAAAACATATCGAGTTCCGGTTCAAAAAGAACATCAAAAATTCAACCATGCAGGCACGCCCAACATTTGGAAGTTTTTTTAGGACACGTAAAAACAGG
Source organism: Aquaticitalea sp. (assembly GCA_041748055.1). GTDB lineage: Bacteria > Bacteroidota > Bacteroidia > Flavobacteriales > Flavobacteriaceae > JBPOFM01. The sequence goes on along the minus strand of JBGTDZ010000046.1, from coordinate 6,149 downwards.
AAATATATTATTCTTATCAGTGAAACTTTTAAAATTTCGGACAAAAAATTCCTTACGACTCACATTCCTTCTGACATTCTTATTGGTTGGATAGGTCACGAATTGGGACATATTATAGACTACCAGGATAAAAACAAACTGAACTTGATTTGGTTCGGATTGAAATACCTGTTATCCAATAATCATATCATTGAGGCCGAACGAGCGGCAGACACCTATGCTGTTGCACACGGGATGGAAGATTACATACTACAAACAAAAGATTTTATTCTTAACCATTCCGACATTACGCCAACCTATAAGTTGAGAATTCAAAAATATTATCTTTCCCCTGAAGAAATCATGGAAATTGTAAATAATCGTGAAAAAACCAAAGAAGCTTCACCTAATTTTGTGAACTGACAAAATCTTCCCATTGTTGAAACTTTTCCTCATTCATAACACGTTCCATTTTTACCTGACCACCTTTCTTTTTCTGGGAGCCACTCCACTCATAGAACATTTCCAAAGGAATCAATGAAACTCGAACACCCTTTAAAGACTTGCTACGTGCAACACCATAATTCTTGTTGGCCTCTTTTAGAAAATTGTCAATTGTGTTGGCAACTTCCTTATCGTTCAATTCGTCTTCTGTTCCCAAATACCAGCAATGGTAAAACTCGCCATCCTCACAGCGTTTGGCACAAATGGTGTATTCTGGTATTTTTGTACTGTAATGGTCTTCGAGATGCTTCATGGCATCGTCCATTTTATTGACCGACAACTGTGATCCCACTGTGTTCAAAAAGAATTTCGTACGCCCTGTTATCTTAATTTCGGCACGCTCTTTATCTGTAAAAATAATGGTGTCCCCTATCTCGTAACGCCAAGCACCGCTTACAGTGCTAATAACCAGAACGTATTCTTGGTCCAGCTTAATATCTTGTAGATTTATGGATGGCGCGTCAGCGACCAACGAACCATCCTCGTTTATATACTCTGGTTTAAAGGGCACAAATTCAAAATATATTCCTTCATTCGTTACCAACTGCATTGCCTCTGTGCCTGGTCGTGCCTGAAAGGCTATGAATCCCTCGGAAGCCAAATAGGTGTCAATAACCGTAATTGGATGTCCCAACAGCGCATTGAAACTTTTCTCATAAGGCCCAAATGCTACCCCTCCGGAAGTATAAACCTTTAGATTGGGCCAAATCTCATGGATATGCTCAGCCTTGTGATGGGAAATAACCTTTTGGAGCATCAACTCTATCCACGACGGAATGCCACTGATGGCGCCAATATCCCAATTTTTGGCATTTTCAGCAATACGTTGCACGCGTTCGTCCCAATCATCAATTTTTGCAATGTCCTCTCCAGGTTTGTAATAACTGCGAAACCAAAATGGAATGTTGCTCGCGCTGATACCACTGATTTCACCTTCCAAATGTTTGTTATGTTCCTTTAATTCCGTGGAACTTCCCAACATCATGATTTCCTTTTCAAAAAAATCGGAAGGAAAATCAAAACGGCTTAGAGAAAATACTTGCTGGATACCAGTGTTTTTGATGGCTTCTATCATATCATCCGACACCGGAATTCGCTTACTGCTTTTTCCAGTGGTTCCTGAACTCAACGCAAAATATGAAGGACTGCCTAGCCATGTCACATCATCTTCACCTTCATGAATTCGATGCCACCATTCGGCATCCATCTTATTATAATCGAAATAAGGAACAGTTTCCGCAAATTTTTGTTCTGGATTTTCAGATTGCAAAATGTCTTCAAAATCGAACTTTTTCCCAAAGGCGGTGTCCTTTGCCTTTTTCAAAAGTTTGACAAAGACTTCTTGTTGCTCCTCTACCGGATTGCTTTCTGATGAAAACGAGTCTTTTATGTCAATTAATCCCTTTATGATATTTCCTAATATTGCCATATAGCTAGTATGCTATTAATCCTTTCGAATTGTATTTATTGCCTCTACCCATTGATCTTTTCCACAACGGTTACAGCGGCTATGGGTTGTATCAATATAGGAAACCTGACCGCAAAAGGTACAGGCATAATGTGCGGGTTTTGACAACTCGCTTTGATGTTTATTAAAGAGTTCCGGAAGAATGGGCAAGCCATAGACCACATCGTCATCTGCAGCGAAAAAAATGCTGATGTCACCTAAAGTTTCCAGATAGGCAAATTGTATTTGTCCCAAATGGGAAACCGATCGCATTCGGAGTTCACTAAAAAACTCGTCCTTAGACAAATTTTCCTTGTCAAAATTATCGAGTATAAATTCTCCATCCTTGATAAGACATTCCGGCTTACCTTCCAAAAAATGTTCGAGCCAAATAAACCGTCCGCTCAGCACAGTGACCAATCTATAAAGACCAATGACCATTATCACAACGATAATTCCTGGAAGTATCCCAACATTTTCATAAAGCATGGGATCACCTACGGCGGACCCTAACGAGATGATAATTACAAGTTCAAAGATAGAAAGTTGTTTGACAGTGCGTTTCCCTGCTAATTTTAAGAATATAAGCAGCATCGCAAACATTACCAGAACCCTAAAGATTACCTCTACCAAAAATATATAAGGCAACTCATTCATGAGTACCCTTGACCAATCAAAGACAGTTTCCATACGTTATTTTGACAAAGATTAAGCGGCGACTTGCCTACATGCCTGTGCACACTTTCCGCATGACTCAGCACATTGCTGGCAATGCTCATGGTCATGTGCGCCACATTGTTCCGCACACCATTCACAAATCAAGGCACAAAGCATAGCATATTGCGACGCATATTTACTATCGGCCGCCATCATTTTGACACAAACCAAACAGGCGTCTATACATTCCACACAACATTTCGGGCAGTCGTTCATACTTTTCATTCCAGCCATTTCTATAAGGCAGTGTTGACAATCTACCAAGCATTGCTGGCAGGCATCGATACAATTTTGATATACAGTATTCATGATTTAGATATTTAAAAAATTATTTTATCGGTTCAAGATGATCAAAAAGATTCAACTGTGTTATTGCTTTTGGCATAAAATTTAACTTAATTCGGAAACTATGGTTAATAATTTATTCATATGAAAAAACACAATTCTCTTAACAAATATTTCTTATATTGATCCAAATAATCAAATAGATGAAATTAAAACATTTTCTCTTCGGTTTTGGGGTGATTGCCATTGTCCTTACACTTTTACCTTTAATTCCTGCTGATTACTGGTGGATCCGAATGTTCGATTTTCCACACTTGCAATTGACCACGTTGACACTATTGGCCATATTGGTATATTTCATCAAATTTGACATAAAAAGTGAAAAGGATTTCCTTTTTATGATTACCATGGTGTTATGTTTTGTATATCAATTTGGAAAAATAATGCCATATACTCCAATATATGATAAGGAAATGTTAGATAGTACGTCTTCCGATGCACAAAGCAGCCTTACTCTGTTTACTGCAAATGTTTTGCAGGACAATGAAAAACACGATAAGTTAATTCATCAAATAAAATCGGTAAACGCCGACATCATGCTTTTTACAGAAACGGATACAATTTGGCAGCGCGCCATATCCAAAAGTTTGCCAAAAGCCTATGCCTATAAAATAGAGGTACCATTATCAAATACCTATGGAATGATTCTCTATTCAAAATTACCCTTGATAGAGCCTGAAGTGCATTTTTTGGTGGATGACAGCATCCCCTCTATTAATACAAAATTCAGGATGCGTTCTGGTAAATTGGTTCAATTTTATGCCATCCATCCGACACCACCAATGCCGCAAGAAAACCCGAAATCCACTGATAGGGATGCAGAAATGATGCTCATTGCCAAAATGAGCAAAGAATCACCGCTCCCTGTGATAGTTGCTGGCGATTTTAACGATGTCGCATGGTCCCCTACATCGCTATTATTCCAACGTGTAAGTGGGTTACTGGATGTTCGGGTCGGTCGCGGTTTTTACACCACTTTTAACGCCAAAAAAATGCTTTTGCGATGGCCATTGGACCACGTGTATGTCTCTCCAGAATTCCGATTGATTTCAATGAGAAGTGGTGAAAGTATCGATTCCGATCATTTTCCCTTTTATGTGGAACTCAGTCATGAGCCTGAACTCAAACAGGAACAATTACTGAAACCTACTACACCAGAAGAGCTCAAAACCGCAAATGAGCAGATAAAAAATCTAAAAAAGGCCAAAAAATAATTTCAACAAGTCAGACATTTTTTTCTGTTCAAAAAGCAAATTATTAAATCTTTCTTAAATATGGTAAATCTGAATGTTTATAAATTCAAATTGTTGTATCTTTAAAATTAAACAACAAATAATATGAAAACACAACAAAAAAAAGGTCTTTTGGCCTTATTGGGAATAGGTGCTGGGATATTCGCCTGGTTCAAATATAAAAACTTGACACCTGAAAAGAAAGAAGAATTGCACAACAAAGTGAAAGCCGTTGGCGATAAAATAAACACTACTGTGAATGATTTGGATGCTCAAGCAACAAGAAAATTCAACGAATTAAAGAATTCAGCTACGAATGAAGTCAAAAACATGACGAATAAAGACGTGAGGCCTTAGAAGTCAATTTTCACTTTGATCATTTATATAAAATCCTGTCAAATCAGGATTTTTTTTATGATATGTATTTTCAGTTTAAAAAGTGATGTCTTAATTGTTTAAATTGTGAAAACTGTCATTACACCGTTTATGAATGCCCAATTATATGTTATTTACGTTAATATATAAGCCATTTAAAGCAATTGCTCAAAAGATTTAATTTTACTTTTCGCTAAAAATTTGACCCACTATGGATTTAACTTCAAATGAACCCTTCTGGCTTGTCAAAAACGGGCTTTTGGAATCATACCCTTCCCTTCGAGACAATGTTGAAACAGAGATTTTGATTGTGGGAGGTGGTATCACAGGCAGCTTGATGGCTCATAAATGCATCGGTGAAGGTTACCAGACCACCTTGATTGACCGTCGAGAAATTGCCAATGGCAGTACCTCTGCTACTACCTCCATGTTGCAGTATGAGATAGACGTTCCACTTCATGAACTTAGCAAAATGATTGGAGAAAAAGAGGCGCGGGCCAATTATTGGGCCTGTTTTGAGTCCATTGATGAATTGGCGAATATTGTCAAAGCCATTAAATCTGACTGTGGTTTTAATAAAAAAGAATCGCTATACTTTGCTGCTTATAAAAAGGATATTCCAATGCTACAAATGGAATTTGAAGCAAGAAAGAAGGCTGGGTTGCCTGTAAAATGGCTGACTCAGAAACAGATTCAAAATAAATATCATTTGGAGAAGGCTTTTGGCGGAATTTTATCCGAACAAGGTGGCAGTTTGGATGCCTTTAAATTCACACATGATCTGTTGAAATATAATTGCAAAAAGGGACTGAAAATATTTGACAAAACGGATATCAAAACGACCAATCATCAACAAAGCGGTGTCACAATCACCACCGAGTTCGGACAAACCATCAAAGCAAAGAAAGTGATTTATTGCAATGGTTATGAAAGCACTGAATTAATAAAGGACAAATTTGTAAAGTTGCTCTCCACCTATGCCATAGTAGGCGAATGCCAAGACACAAAACCAAAGCGGCTGGACAACACTTTGTTCTGGAACACTTCAGAACCCTATCTCTACCTGAGGACTACTGACGACCATCGTGTTCTAATTGGTGGTGAAGACGAAGACTTTGTGGATGCTGATAAGCGTGATGCCCTTATCTGCCAAAAACAACGAACCTTACAGAAAAAACTTCGACGCCTTTTACCCGATTATGATTTCAGGGCTGATTTTGCATGGGCCGGTACTTTTGGTGAAACAAAAGATGGCTTACCTTATATTGGAAAACATCCCAACTTTCCTAGTAGCTACTTCGTATTAGGATTTGGAGGCAATGGCATTACGTTTTCGGTAATTGGGGCGGATGTGATTGCTAAATTGTTGAGGGGTAAAACTCATCCGTTGGAAAAATATTATCGGTTTAGGAGATAGCCCAAAATCAATTTTCAACATATTTAAAATAAATTGGCACGCTGTACTTTACCTTCGCAGGTTTGCCACGTTGTTTTCCAGGGATCATTTTTGGGAGAAGATCAATGATTCTTTCAGCTTCATTCTCCAAAAT
>JBGTDZ010000045.1:0-1757 GCA_041748055.1 Aquaticitalea sp. | reverse complement strand
GTTGAATTTAATAGTTTGATAATCATAGACCGTCCCAAAAGAAAACTTTAGTATCGGTGGTCGAATGTAGGCAATGGTCACACAAGCCGCGGCGTGAATACCTCCAGAATCACTAAACAGATCAACGGTTAATCCCAATAGGAAAGCTAAAAATACAAACAATGTCCTGTTGTTGTTAACCGGAAAAAGCATGATGAATAATATGTATGGGTAAGGATTGATATATCCCAAAAAATTAACATGGTTCAACACCAAAGCTTGTATCAATACCAACACTACAAAACGTATGATGCTGTCGAAAGTGGTGCTATTCATTGCTTCTGTTTTGTAATGATTTGATCTCTGGAGCATTCAAATTTTCAATGATATACACATGGCCAACATTGGTCATATCATTAAAAAGTCGAACATTGATGGTATAAGTATCGCCTCCAATATCCAGGGAGAAATCCTTTACTTCTCCAATCAAAATCCCTTTTGGGAAAATGGCAGATTGTCCTCCTGTCATAATCGTGTCACCAACCGCAACAGGAGCAAATTTTGAAATGTCAATCAATTGAACAAATTCCGACGATTGTCCGTTCCAAACCAGAGAGCCTATGTTGTTAGTTTTCTTAAGTTGGGCGTTGATACTTATTTTCCTGCTTAAAATAGAGAGAACCGTTGCATAATTTTTTGAAGTATTTTCTATAATACCAACAATTCCTTTGGAAGTGATGACCCCAAAATCCTGTTGAATTTTGTCCTTTTTACCTTTATTGATGGTCAAATAATTATTAGACAGATGGTAACTGTTTTTAATCACACCTGCATCAGTAAATCGAAAATGGTCGCCAAGCAAGGTGCTGTCAATAGCAGAAATTCTCGTAGTATCTAACTCCAAATTGAAAATGATGGTTCTCAATTTTTTATTTTCTTCAATCAGGGCGTCATTTTTTTCCTTTAATTTGATGTATTGGCGAACACCATTTGTAGTCCTGTAAATTCCGCCGGTAAAAAAATTTGCAGAATTTATAAACTTACTTTTATGGTAGGAATGAGATTGAATCGTTAAAAAAAGTGATAATCCGAATAGCAACAAAAACAAAAGGAATGTTTTGTTTCGAATAACAAAATTTACAATTTGTTGCATTTTTGATTACTATTTTATCAGGATGCTTTTAAATCTTGGAAGGTTTTTAAGTACAATTCCAGTTCCTCTTACTACAGCGCGCAGAGGATCTTCTGCAATATAAACCGGCAAATCGGTTTTTTGGGATAGACGCTTGTCCAAACCGCGCAACATAGAACCACCGCCTGCAAGATAAATGCCGGTATTATAAATATCTGCAGCCAATTCAGGAGGAGTTTGTGACAGGGTCTCCATGACGGAATCTTCAATTCTCAAAATGGATTTGTCCAGCGCTTTTGCAATTTCCCTATATGAGATTTGTACCTGTTTGGGTTTTCCTGTCAATAGGTCACGTCCTTGGACGCTCATCTCTTCAGGAGGCAAATCTAAATCTTCGGTTGCTGCACCTATCTGAATTTTTATTTTTTCGGCAGTGCGCTCTCCAACATATAGATTGTGTTGCGTCCTCATATAATAGATAATATCATTGGTGAAAACATCGCCTGCAACTTTTACTGATTTATCACAGACAATCCCACCAAGGGCGATGACTGCAATTTCGGTAGTTCCTCCACCAATATCCACAATCATGTTTCCTTTTGGTTGCATGATATCGATTCCAATACCTATAGCGGCGGCCATTGGC
>JBGTDZ010000044.1:0-3094 GCA_041748055.1 Aquaticitalea sp. | reverse complement strand
AAAGCATAAAAGCATCTATCAGCAAAGCCATCAGGATGTAACAATTGATGAGGAAGGCTATGTGGAGTTGTCGTTTTTGGACATTAAAAACATGGAAGAAGATGAAGATAAAAGCCTTTTGCACTGTCAAAAAGTTTTGGAGACCATTTTAAAAGTGCAAAATCATGGGTTTCATCTAAAAGACATTTGCATCATCACACGAAAATCGAAAGAGGGCATTGCAATTGCCGAATATTTGAGTTCGGAAAGCATACCGATTATTTCTTCGGAATCGCTATTGCTTCAAAATTCGCCAGAAGTCCTGTTTATGAATGCGGTCATCTCGCTTGCAACCCAACCTAAAAACGAAGAGCTAAAGATTGAGGTTTTGAGTTATTTGGCAGAACAATTGAATCTGGAGGACAAACATTCGTTTTATAGTGGATTGATTGATTTGGAAACCTCGCTATTGTTCAAAAATCTAGCAGAATTTGGGTTTTACTTTAATTTTAATGCTTTTCTTCAATTGCCACTTTACGACGCTGCGGAGACCATTGTGCGACAGTTCCATTTAAACAAATCCTCCAATGCGTACCTACAATTTTATATGGATGAAATTTTGGATTATTCTCAAAAACACAATAGAGGGTTTTCAGGATTTGTTAAGCATTGGGAAAATAAAAAGGAAAAATTGAGCATTGTCTCCCCACAAGGCAATAACGCCGTGCAAATCATGACCATCCACAAATCAAAAGGACTTGAATTTCCAGTGGCGATTTTTCCATTCGCCAATCAGAATATTTATTTTGATATGACACCAAAGACATGGTTTCCGGTTGACGAAAAAGATTTTAACGGATTTTCCCATCTTTTCCTTCACATGAATAAGGATCTTGGAGAAGTGGGTGATTTAGGCGCAACACTTTACAAAAATTATCGCTCGGAATTGGAATTGGACACCATCAATCTATTATATGTGGTGATGACAAGAGCAATTGAGCAGTTATTTGTAATCTCGGAATTGGATTTAGACTCCAAACAAAATGAAAAACCCAGTTTATATTCAAGCCTGTTCATCAAATATCTTAAATCCATCAATCTTTGGAATGGTCATCAAGATACTTATACAATTGGGAATCCTTCAAGACAGAGGCAAACAAAAGAAAATAAGATGTCTATTACCCCAAGCCAATTTATTTCAACCCCTAAAGAAGACCACAATTTAAATATTGTTACCAATGCTGGATATTTATGGGACACTTCACAGGAAAAGGCCCAGGAAAAAGGGAACCTTTTACACACTATAATGTCGCAAATAAACACAGTTGCAGATGTTGAATTGGTAATGGAGAATTTTTATTCCTCTGGAAAATTGAACCTTGACCAATCTAAAGTACTTACACCATTGGTGCATCAAATTGTAAATCATCAAGATTTATCGGCCTTTTATAATGGAGAATTGATTATATACAATGAAAAGGATATCATCACTAAAGATGGAAATGTGTGGCGCCCAGACAGAATCGTTATCAATAATAAGAAAGAGGCCGCAATCATCGACTATAAAACCGGCACGGAAAAACCATCTCATGTACAACAACTTCTAACCTATCAATCTATTCTGGAAGACATGGATTTTAAAGTCATGAAAAAAATATTGATTTATATAAATGAGGACATTCAAGTAAAAGTATTTTAAATTTGCATCAAACACAAAAAACTCATGTACGGGAAATTACAACAACATTTAAAAAATGAAATAAAGGCCATTAAAGAAGACGGACTTTATAAAGAAGAACGGATTATAACCTCCCCCCAGGGTGCAGAAATCACACTCAACACCGGTGAAACTGTTTTAAATTTTTGTGCCAACAATTATTTGGGTCTTTCATCTCATCCAGAAGTCGTACAAGCAGCCAAAGATGCCATGGATACACATGGATTTGGATTGTCGTCTGTACGATTTATCTGTGGAACGCAAGATATCCATAAAACATTGGAAAAAAAGATTTCAGAGTTTTACGGAACCGAAGACACGATATTGTATGCAGCAGCTTTCGATGCCAATGGTGGCGTTTTTGAACCATTGCTCGGAGAGGAAGATGCAATCATTTCCGATTCTCTTAACCATGCCTCCATCATTGATGGGGTCCGTTTGTGCAAGGCTGCCCGTTATCGATACCAAAATAGTGATATGAAAGATTTGGAAGAACAGCTCATAGCTGCCAATGACAGAGGTTCACGATTTAAAATTATTGTAACGGATGGTGTGTTCTCTATGGATGGATTGGTGGCGCCATTGGATAAAATCTGCGATTTGGCAGACCAATACGAGGCCTTGGTGATGATAGATGAATGCCATGCGGCCGGATTCATTGGTGAAACCGGTAGGGGAACATTGGAAGAAAAAGGCGTTATGGGACGTATCGACATAATTACCGGAACATTGGGAAAAGCTCTCGGAGGTGCCATGGGTGGATACACTACAGGCAAAAAAGAGATTATTGAAATGCTGCGCCAGCGTTCAAGACCTTATTTATTCTCCAATTCCCTTGCCCCGGCCATTGTCGGTGCATCTATCAAAGTATTTGAAATGCTGGCGACAGATACTTCCTTAAGGGATACACTCGAAGAAAACACTAAATTCTTCAAAACAGGATTACAAAAAGCTGGCTTTGATATTATCGACGGAAATTCGGCAATCATACCTGTAATGTTATATGACGCAAAATTAGCCCAAACAATGGCAAAAATGCTTCTTAAAGAAGGAATCTACGTGATTGGTTTCTTTTTTCCGGTAGTGCCAAAAGATAAGGCGAGAATCAGGGTACAGCTCTCTGCCGCCCACACGAAAGATCATCTGACTAAAGCCATTTCAGCATTCATTAAAGTGGGCAAAACACTTGATATTATTTAAAATTCCTCCAAAAAGGTATATTTTAGGGCAAATAATCAATATTTTTATATATTTGTCTTTGTTAATATAATTTAACAACTTACTTTTGTTTACAATTAACACTTAAAAATTAAATTATTAAGAATATGAAAAATCTTAGCAGATTATTTATTGCAACGTTGCTATTATTGAGCTTCAGCAACGCTAATGCACAAGATG
>JBGTDZ010000043.1:0-16000 GCA_041748055.1 Aquaticitalea sp. | reverse complement strand
CGTTTGGATGAAATCGAAATGCAATTGCCCGTGCAGATTGGAGACTATACCGATTTTTACTCAAGTATGGAGCATGCCACAAATGTGGGCACGATGTTCCGAGGTAAGGAAAATGCATTGCTGCCCAATTGGTTACATATTCCAGTTGGATATCATGGTAGGAGTTCCTCAATTATTCCATCTGGAATCCCCGTACATCGTCCCCAAGGGCAAACCTTTCCTGATGGTTCAGAAGCCCCAGTGTTTGGACCCTCCAAACTGATTGATTTTGAACTGGAAATGGCATTTATCACAACGGATGCCAACGAATTAGGTGAACCAATACCTGTAAATGAAGCTGAAGAATACATTTTCGGACTCGTATTATTCAACGATTGGTCGGCACGAGATATCCAAAAATGGGAATATGTACCGTTAGGTCCATTTTTAGCAAAAAACTTCGCATCATCCATGTCGCCATGGATTGTGACCTTGGATGCTTTGGTACCCTTTAAAGTAGAATCCCCTAAGCCTATCAAGCCTTTATTGCCTTATCTCAAATCCAAAGGCAAGAAAAGCTATGATATAAATTTGGAAGTTGCCATCCGACCAAAAAATGCCAAAGAAACCATCGTTACCAAATCCAATTTTAAATATATGTATTGGAACATGTCCCAACAATTGGCGCACCATACGGTCAATGGATGTCCTGTAAACTCTGGCGATATGATGGGTAGCGGAACTATCTCCGGATCAACAGTAGATTCCTATGGTTCTATGTTGGAACTCACTTGGAGAGGTGAAAAGCCACTCAAGATGAAAGATGGGACCGAACGTGAATTTATCAATGATTATGATACCGTCATCATGCGAGGCCATTGCGAAAAAGATGGTACCCGTATCGGGTTTGGCGAAGTTTCAACGCAGTTGTTGCCTATTTACAATCCGAAGAAAAAGAAATAGTAGGATTGAAGTCAGACGCTTGAAGCATGAAATTCGGTTGAAAACGAATGTCGTGCTTTTATATTTTGATGCTTCCTGCAGCGTGCATCATGCCCCACCACCACTACCTGATTTAATCATCCCTATTGCCCAAATAAAATTTTGGCATACAATTTGGATTTCATAATTCCAAGAAACCAATTATTCAGAATTATGAAAACATCTCTACTCTTCACAATACTTGTTACCCTGCTTGTATCATGTAGCAGCAAACATCAAATCGAGAAAGCACTTCATTCTGGAAATTATGACCAAGCCATCGAAGATGCTTTACGAAAACTCGAAAACAACAAAAACAAAGAACGCAAGCAAGATTTTGTAGTCATGTTGAAAGACGCCTACTACAAAGCGGTTGACCGTGATTTGAAGACCATCGAACATCTTAAGAAAGATGCCAATCCAGAACACTATAAAGCAATCTATGAAAACTATTTAGATTTAAACGCTCGACAAGAAGCCATTAAGCCAGTATTGCCATTGCAGGTTGCTGGCAAAGTTGTGAATCTGAAATTCCATAATTATAGCAACGACATCCTCACTGCGCGGAACAATCTAGCAGACTTTATGTATGATAAAGGTTTAGCACTTTTAGAATCTGACAACAAATCGACCATCAGAAATGCATATGATGTTTTTAGTTACATTGAGCGGATCTATCCTAATTATGAGGAGACCCGAAACCTGCTTGAGGAAGCGCATGAACGAGGTACTAATTTTGTGATAGTGACCATTGAGAACCACACGAATCAAATCATTCCACAACAACTGGAAAATGAATTATTGAATTTTGATACTAATGGGTTGAACCAATTCTGGACAGTCTACCATGATAATGCATATCATAAAATCGATTATGATTATGCAATGAAATTACAACTAGAACGTATCCTCATTTCGGCTGAGGAATTGCATGAAAGGCAATTGTTGAAAGAAAAACAAATCGTCGATGGTTGGAAGTATCAGCTGGACGCTGCCGGAAATGTAGTAAAAGACAGTTTGGGAAATGATGTGAAAATTGATAATGTGATCAACGTAAGAGCAAGATATTCTGAATTTACCCAATTAAAATCTGCAAATATCATGGCAGAGGTAGTATATATTGATTTAAAGCAACAACGCACTTTAAACGCCTTCCCTATTGATAGTCAGTTATTTTTTGAAAACCGCTTTGCAACAATAAGAGGTGACAAAAGAGCCTTGGAAAGAAACGAAATTGCCCTTTTAAACAGGAAACAGGAATTTTTTCCTTCGGATTTACAAATAATAAGTGATTTGGGGGAAATGTTAAAAGCCAAACTTAAAGATAAATTGGCATATTCAGAATAAAAGATTGTCAGAAAATAATGTCCTCAAATTTATAGTGAACCATTTGCTTGGTTTTGAATACCCTATCATGCGATTTTGAGTATGTTTTGGAACAGTTTAGTGCTATTTATTCAAAAAAAAATTAAATTCTCCATAGTTACTTGTGAATTCGTTTCATAAAACTTACTTTTATCACAAACGTTTAACAAAAATCAAAACCATGGAAGCATATTGTGTAAAATGTAAATCAAAAAAAGAAATGAAAGGCGCTGCTGAAACTACTATGAAAAACGGTAGAAAAGCAATGAAAGGCAAATGTCCAACTTGTGGAACAGGCATGTTTCGTATTATGGGTAAAGCATAAATCTTTCTCTTTAAAAATATGAGACTCCCAAAATAATTTTTTGGGAGTCTTTGGTTTTTAAAGGTTACGAAATTTAAATACGTCCCACACATTGAATTAATATCCACGGAAAGTTTAAAAAATTTCAAAAACATCACAGAAGCCTATTTGAATTTTTAGTATCTTTAAAAATCGAACTGCGGCTATCCAAAATGGAGTTCACTATAAATAATTTTATAAATAGCCTACTTCCACTAGATTTGATAAAATCAAGATATTAAGAATCATGAAAACACTATTAACGATTACACGAAAAACATCCCTAGGCATTTTCCTGACCTTGATTGCTACAATTGCTTTAAATCCATTGCAGGCGCAAACAGGAAACGCTGGATCTAGTGATGTCGCACAAAACGAAAGAACTATTAAAGGCATTATCAGTGATGAAAGAGGCCCATTAGAGAATGTAAATATTCTATTAAAAAGCACCAAAATCGGCACGTCCACCAATAACAAAGGAGAGTTTACCTTTCCAAAAACCCTAAAAACAGGAGATGTACTATTAATCAGTTACTTGGGGTACGAAACACAAGAAACTACAATTAGGGATAACACCAACTTCTTAAGGCTGGTACTTACAGAAGATTTAATCGAATTTTCAGGTGCTCTCAACTCCGACAAACCCTATAAATCCAAACGCAATTAAAGCCATAGCAAGTTTTCGATGAAAAGAAGGCTATATGTAGTAATATTTGCTGTTGCGGTCCAATGCCATGCCCAAGTTTCAGATTTTGATCACATCAATTTTCATAAGGCTGATAGCATCGCATTGGCTTGCAAAAACGAAGGCCTTGTAAACATGCCTCAATTGGTGTCTAAACTTACCTCGCACCTGTCAACAGATGTTGAACGTTTCAGGGCAATTTATAGGTGGGTTTGCGGAAATATAGCCAATGATTACAGTCAATATTCCTTAAACATGCGAAAAAGGGAACGGTTTAGAAATGATACTGTTAAGCTACAGGATTGGAATGAAAAGTTTAGAAATCTCTCTTTTCAAAGATTATTGGAAAAACAGAGAACCATTTGTACCGGCTACGCCTATCTCGTCAGTGAGCTATCGAGTTTGGCCAATATTGAATGTGAAATTGTGAATGGTTTTGCCCGAACAAGCATGATAAATGTCGAAACACTCTTTACTCCAAACCACTCCTGGAATGCGGTCAAATTAAATGGAAAATGGTACCTGTGTGACCCTACTTGGGCAAGTGGTGTACCCAATGCAACCACCAATCGATTCGAATTTTATTACAATGATGGATTTTTCTTGGGAAATCCGCAACTCTTTGCCATAAACCACTTTCCTATTGATGAAAAATGGTGGCTTCTGGATGAACAACCACCCACATTTGAAAACTTCTTGGAGGCCCCTGTGTTTTACGGTAAAACCTATTCAAATCTGAGCTTTTACAGCGAGCCAAAAAAAATGCACAATACCGTTCAAAAGAATGAGACCGTAATTTTTAAATGCGAACTTTCAAAGCCTGCCAACAAAGATGATATCAGTCTGTTATTGGACAATGGCAACGGCAGTAAAACAATTTATCCACAAGGCACTTCAATTAAAAATAAGTCATTAACCGTTGAATATGCATTTGAACATACAGGGTTTTATGATGTCCATTTATTAATAGGAGCCGATTTGGTTTCATCCTATACCTTTAAAGTCAAAAAATGATATCCATAGGAAATTAAAATTAAGGATGTTTACAAGAACTTCTCCAACTCCATATCATTTATCCCACCGTGACTGGCATGCGCCACCACGACTCCGTTTCTTATAACCACCAATTGTGGAGACTCATGTACTACGTTAAAGCGGTTAGATATCTCTTGGCTTATGTCCCTATGGCCCAACAAATCCAAATAATACAGATCAGCTTTCGCCTCCGCTAAGCCATAGTTCTTTTTAAATTGTCCAATCACCATTCTGCTGATGCCGCATCGCGTTGAATGTTTAAAAATCAATTGCGTTTTGGTTTTGGAATGCTCAACAATGGCATCCAACTGATCCATTTTGTTCAAATCAATCCATGGCGTACTTTCCACCTGTTTCGGTTCGTTAGAACCATTAAATAATTTATCAAATAATCCCATTTCTTAATTCTTTTTTATCATTCCATTAACGGAGAGACCCCCCACTTTTCATTAACTTTATACCATAAGTCGGATAAACTCCGCATTCTTACAAACTGACGAAACGTCATATAATAAATAGCTTTATAGGACATTTTGTCAATAGTAAATAGCATTGGTAAGATATTTGACTATCAAGTTCTGTAAAATAAAGAATTAAACTTTTATAACCATATGAACTTTAATAATTATACCATCAAATCTCAAGAGGCCATACAACAGGCGCAACAACTGTCCCAAAGTTTAGGTCATCAGCAGATAGAGAATGAGCATCTCTTCAAAGCCATCTTGGAAGTTGATGAGAATGTCTTGCCTTTTATTCTCAAAAAATTGAATGTCAATGGGGTATTGCTACAACAAACCCTCGATAAACAATTGGAAAGTTATTCCAAAGTTACTGGTGGTGATATCATGCTATCCCGCGAAGCCAATAAAACTCTTAACGAAGCATCCATCATCGCAAAAAAGATGAAGGATGATTATGTGTCCATCGAACATTTGATACTTGCCATCTTTAAATCGAACAGTAAGATTGGGCAAATGCTCAAAGATCAGGGCGTAACTGAAAAAGGATTACAGTCAGCAATCGATGAACTCCGTCAAGGCGACCGTGTGACCTCCCAAAGTCAAGAAGAAACATACAATGCCCTCAATAAATATGCTAAAAACCTGAACCAGATGGCACGGGACGGAAAACTGGACCCCGTTATTGGGCGTGACGAAGAGATACGCCGAATCCTTCAGATACTGTCCCGTCGCACAAAGAACAATCCAATCTTGGTTGGCGAACCTGGGACAGGTAAAACTGCCATTGCAGAAGGGTTGGCACACCGTATTGTAGATGGCGATATCCCAGAAAATCTTAAGAACAAACAAATCTTTGCCCTCGATATGGGTGCTTTGATTGCCGGAGCCAAATATAAAGGGGAGTTTGAAGAACGCCTCAAAGCCGTCATCAAGGAAGTGACCACCAGCGAAGGTGATATTGTCCTTTTCATTGATGAGATTCACACACTTGTAGGTGCAGGTGGTGGACAAGGCGCAATGGATGCTGCAAATATCTTGAAACCTGCCCTTGCAAGAGGCGAATTGCGAGCAATTGGGGCTACTACCTTAGATGAGTATCAAAAGTATTTTGAAAAGGATAAAGCATTGGAACGTCGTTTCCAGAAAGTGATGGTAAATGAGCCAGATACGGAATCTGCAATTTCCATTTTGAGAGGAATCAAGGAGAAATATGAAACCCACCACAAAGTGCGCATCAAAGACGAAGCAATCATTGGTGCGGTGGAACTTTCAGAACGTTACATCACCAATCGCTTCCTTCCGGACAAGGCTATCGATTTAATGGATGAAGCCGCTTCTAAACTACGTATGGAAATCAACTCCAAACCTGAGGAATTGGATGTATTGGACAGGAAAATCATGCAATTGGAAATCGAGATTGAAGCGATTAAACGAGAAAAAGATGAATCGAAGCTGAAGAACCTTCGCAACGATTTGGCAAATATAAAGGAAGAACGCAACGAAATCAATGCGAAGTGGAAAAGCGAGAAAGAAGTTGTTGACAACATACAAAGCGCAAAGTCCGATATCGAAAATTACAAACTCGAAGCAGAACGCGCCGAAAGGGAAGGCGACTATGGCAAAGTAGCAGAAATTCGATACGGGAAAATCAAGGAGGCCCAAGAACAACTGGAACAACTTCAAAAAGAATTGCAAAAGAACCAATCTGGCAACTCCTTAATTAAAGAAGAAGTCACTTATGAAGACATTGCTGAAGTCGTGGCCAAATGGACAGGCATACCAGTGACTAAAATGCTCCAAAGCGATAAGGAGAAACTCTTAAAACTGGAAGAACAATTACATAAACGGGTTGTTGGGCAAGATGAAGCCATCCAAGCAGTGAGTGATGCCGTTCGACGAAGTAGAGCCGGTTTGCAAAACGCACAAAAACCCATCGGAACATTTCTCTTCCTGGGAACCACAGGTGTTGGTAAAACAGAGCTTGCGAAAGCTTTGGCGGAATATCTCTTTGATGATGAAAATGCAATGACACGAATCGATATGAGCGAATATCAAGAACGTCATGCGGTGAGCCGATTGGTTGGCGCACCTCCTGGATATATTGGTTATGATGAAGGCGGTCAGTTGACCGAAGCCGTAAGACGAAAACCATATTCTGTGGTATTGCTGGACGAAATTGAAAAGGCGCACCCAGACACCTTCAACATTTTGTTACAAGTTTTAGACGAAGGAAGATTGACTGACAACAAAGGACGTTTGGCAGATTTCAAGAACACCATTATTATCATGACATCCAACATGGGAAGTGATATCATCCAACAACGTTTTGAAGCAACTAAGGATATCGATTCCGCTATGGAATCGGCAAAAGTTGATGTGTTGGGATTATTAAAGCAGACTGTTCGTCCCGAGTTTTTGAACCGTATAGATGATATCATAATGTTTACCCCATTAACCATTAAAGACATCATTGAGATAGTCGGAATGCAACTGAAAGCCTTGACCAAGATGTTGGCAAAACAAGGCATCATTTTTGACGCCACTTTAGAAGCCACTAAGTATTTGGCTGAAAAAGGATATAACCCTGAATATGGAGCACGTCCTATAAAACGCGTGATACAAAAAGAAATATTGAATGAATTGAGTAAAGAGTTGTTGGCAGGAACCATCAAAACCGATAGTATCATATTATTGGATTCGTTTAACAATACATTGGTCTTTAGAAACCAAGAACAGTTGGTAGATGAAGAGCAATAAAAGCAAACTCTGGTTCTGCTAAATCAGGGTTTACAATCCGAAAGGATTTTTCATAATAATTTGGTTGGTTAGTGATTAGGCAGCACAAAACTTTTTAAAGTGGCGTGCTGCTTACTTTTTTCAATTGAATATATTGAATAGATCAAAATTCAATCATATTATAAATTTATATTTCAAACAATCTGGGTTAATCTTTTTTCGGTTTAAGTTCGTATCTATTTAAATATTAGTTTTAATATTCAAGTTATTTTTTATAATGCTCTAAAAAAGTTAGTTACAAATTATAACAAAATAATCGTATAACCGTTCATCTAAAATGTTCATCATTTTTTTTTATAACAGACCTCTCATCGTAATTTTATAATATCTTAACCTAAACAAATGAAAATAAATAAATATATAGACCATACTTTATTAAAACCTATCGTTACTGAGCGACAGATCATAGAACATTGTAATGAAGCCCAGAGTCACAAATTTTATGCTGTATGTGTTAATAGTTGTTATGTGGCTCTGTGCAAACAATTGTTGACTAAATCTTCCGTAAAGATATGTTCGGTTGTTGGTTTTCCACTTGGGGCGATGGCCACAGCATCAAAAGTCTATGAGGCCCAAAAAGCGATAGCAGATGGTGCAGATGAAATAGACATGGTAATTAATATAGGTCTATTGAAAAGCAAGAATTATGTGGCGGTTTTTAAGGAACTTTCAGATGTCAAAATAGCAATAGGCAAAGCTCCTTTAAAGGTAATTCTAGAAATCAGTGAACTTTCAAAAAATGAAATTATTAAGGCATGTGAGATTTGTTTGGATGCCAATGTCGATTTTATAAAAACCTCCACTGGTTTTTCCAAGGGTGGCGCTACGTTAACAGCTGTTAAAATAATCAGAAAAACAGTTAGGAACAATGCTAAAATCAAAGCTTCCGGTGGTATAAAGGATTATGCAACTGCCATTAAATATATTGATGCTGGGGCTGACCGCATTGGTACCTCAGCTGGTGTCGCTATCCTTTCGGGAGAGTTGGCCACGTCAGATTATTAATTTATTGATTGATGGTTTTTTTTGTTTTATGGTTCGATAAATAAATTTATGAAAAAAATTATTTTCCTTGGGATTCTTTTTCTCTCAGTTAGTTCTTATTCCCAAAAAATAAAATCAGAAAAGACGGCTGAGGTAACAACCTATTATTTTATCCGTCATGCGGAGAAAGACAGAAGCAATCCATCAGAAAACAATCCACACTTAATGCAAAAAGGATTAAATCGTGCCGAAAACTGGAGCAAGATTTTACGAAACATTAAATTTGATGCCGTGTATTCCACCGATTTTCATCGCACTATAGAAACAGCGCAACCGACTGCAAACAAAAATAACCTTGAAGTTGTTATATATGACCCAAGCGGTCCTGATGCTATCAATGGATTTCTAAAAGCAACCAAATACAAAACCGTTTTAGTGGTAGGCCACAGTAATACCACACCAGCTTTTGTGAATGCTGTTATTGGCCAGAAAAAATATGAAGATATTGATGACAATAATAACGGAAATCTTTATATCGTAACGATTATTGGCAATAAAATCATTGACCAAGTGCTTACCATTAATTGATGGTCACATTTTTGAGTTCTATTTTTGACAATAATTCCAAGTTATTTTGAATGAATGGTATATCTAAATCTTTCAGTGCTATATTTTCGTTCATTGGTTTGTAATTATTGTAATCTACAAATCGAATCCCTTTAATGTATCGTTCGTTAAAGGCTTCCCTGAAGCGCAGACCTATGCCATCCTCTTCGGTATATGAATAAGCCATATAATCTATTTTTGAAGTTTCTTTATTTACCCAATAGACGAATACATCTTCGAAGTCCTCACCTCCTCCATCTTGGTTGAAAGTCACTTTAATCTTATGGTAATGCTTCCCTTTGATTTCAATATCACTTAAATACTTTCTGTTCACGGCTGTTCCATCCAATCCATAAGGCAACACAGCAAAATAATGAACAGAATTTACTGAGGCTTTATATTTAGTCGCAACAGAGTCATGTACAGTAATTAGACTATCGTTCACAAATCTTTCAAAACCTTTATTATCCAAATAATCATGAATAAAAGTATTGGTTGAGTCTGTGAATTGGCGTTGTAGCTCAAACTTTCCACCTAGTCTTCCAGCCACATAATGTACATCCCTAAAGTCGAAAGCAATCACAGAAGCATTGAGTTTATCAACACCAGAAACTTCAATGGATTTATTGATAATAGTATCAGCATCCGTTGGTTTGGCCTGTTTTTCATTACAACTGAATAGCCACAAACCAAATAAAACAATTGAAAGGTATTTCATAACAGGTATTTGAGAGATAGAGTCGCAAAACTATCAATTACTTTCCCTTATCGTTTAAAAAGTTCTCTTAAATTATTCAGCTTTGACCTCCATGCAATAAAATATCAGCATATTCAACAAAAAAGCACGTTTTGACTATGAACTATTGCACAAATATACGGCTGGAATTGTCCTGACTGGTACCGAAATCAAATCCATAAGAATCAGTAAGTCATCCATTGCAGAAAGTTTTTGTGAGTTCAATGATAAGGGCGAATTGTTTGCTATTAACATGACCATTGGGAGGATGCTTTTGGAAATTACGCTTTACTACCCAAACAAAATCGACAGTCCGGAAGCATTTATATATGATACAAAAGGTAAGACCTTATTGCTTGTTGGTTATAGTAATCCCACACCAGCTTTTGTAGATTCCATTATTGGTCAGAAAAAATATGCTTTTACTTTATCGGTTTTTAATCTTAAATTCTTCAAGGTAATCTCTCCTATTATAATTTAATTATTGCTATTTTAAAATTATTCATTTAGCTTAAAATCAATAGGTTAATCCTATTGTCATTTCTAAATATATGACTATCTTTAGTACTCATTTGGACGGTTTATGTCGAAGGAACATATTTTGGATATTGAAAATATAGCCTCTTTTGAAAAACTCATCAACAGGGACAAAACTGCCTATGACATCAATTTGATGGTAATGCCAGGGACCCTTCAAGACAAGCATAAAAATGTAGACCCAAAAAAAGGCATTCAAGCACTCCGCCGACAATTCAACCTTATTTATCTCTTGCTCGAGGGCGAGCATGATGTGCAGCTCGGAGCAACTTATACCTGGCTAAAACCTAACGATTTGGTCGTTGTTCCAGAATATATGGTTTATGCATCAAATCATATAAAAAACTGCAGTGGCTATTGCATACATTTCAAAACCGAATTTCTTCGTCCTTTATTAAATGATCATCTTGAGACTGTGTTTCCTTATTTCAGTTTGGAAGCCGAACATATCATAAACATTTCACCAAAAGAAAGTAAAATCATTCAGAAGGCTTTTAAGGACATCATTATCGAATATGGGAGGTTTTCTCCCGAAAAAGATTACCTCCTGCGCAATTACATTCATATTTTGCTATTGCGTATTCGAGAAATCTATAGACCCTATTCAAATTTATTCCACGAAAAACTGTCGCACAGCATGCGGATTGCAAACAATTTCAAGCACTTGCTGGAAAAGAACTTTATGGAAACACGGGAAATCAAACAATATGCTTCACTTTTGAATATTACCCCTAAACATTTGTCGGATGTTGTAAAAAGTACTTTTGGAAAAACACCTAGGCAAATGATCAATGGACTTCTTCTTTTGGAAGCAAAAGTCCTTTTGGGCTCCACAGATTTATCGCTTTCGGAAATAGCCTTTAAATTACATTTTAATGACGCATCGCACTTTTCCCATTTTGTACGTAAGCAAACTGGTCACTCCCCAATTGAGCTTCGAAAAATGATCTGATTTGTACAAATCTTACCGTAGAATTTACAATTCTTAAAATTCAACATTCATGTAGTTTTACATCATTATAAACTCTTAATATTTATATCATGAAAACAATGGAAAAAATAAATCATGAAAAGGTTGAAGCGTTTCTGGGTAAAGTAGTCGGGGATTTTGGAGCGTCTTTAGGAGTTACCCTTGGTTATATTGGGGATAAACTTGGCTTGTACAAAGCAATGGCCTTTGAAGGCCCTATGAGTTCGGAAGAGATTGCTAAAGCTTCTGGCACAAATGAGCGATATGTAAGGGAATGGCTTATCAATCAAGCGGCAGGCGGTTACATTGTGTATGACGAAGCCTTAGATAAATACATCTTGCCAGATGAGCATGCCATTGCATTGACTGAGGAGGACAGCCCCTTTAATGTTGCAGGAGGCTTTCAAGTGGTCAATGCCTTGAACAAGGCCGATGAACACATCACAGAAAATTTTCTTACTGGAAATGGTATGGCTTGGGGAGATCACCATCACAATCTTTTTGAAGGCACCGAACGGTTCTTTAGACCATCTTATATAGGCAACCTAATAAGTACTTGGCTTCCTGCCATCAATGGAATAGGCAAAAAACTTAAAAATGGCATTAAGGTAGCCGATTTAGGCTGTGGCCATGGAGCTTCTACCTTAATCTTGGCCAAAGAATTTCCATCTTCCAATTTTACTGGATTTGACAATCATGAACCATCCATTAAAAAAGCAAACAAAACCGCAAAAGAACAGGGTCTAAGTAACGTTCAGTTTAAAGTGGCCAGTGCACAAAATTTTGATGGCGCCAAGTACGATTTCATCACATTCTTTGATTGTCTTCATGACATGGGCGACCCAATAAACGCCTTAAAACATTGCCGTAAAATGCTCAAAGAAGATGGCGTGGTCATGGCAGTGGAACCGATGGCTGGAAGAAAAACAAACGAGAATTTCAATCCTGTAGGGCGTATATATTCTGGTGCATCTGTACTTTGTTGCACACCAAACGCCCTAGCTACAGGTGGATACGCCCTAGGCACTGTAGCAACCGATGATGAAATACAGAAAGTGGCCAATGCGGCAGACTTTAAGCATTTCCAAAGAGCCACTGAAACTCCATTTAATAGGGTGTTTGAAATCAGACCCTAATCTTAATTTTAAATTCAGCATTTATGAAAACAGTAATGCGCTATGCTACAATAGTGATGAGTGTTGTAGTTTTTCCTTGGATTTTTTTTAATCCCACATCCTTAAAAGCCCAAAAATTGGACAACCAAACATTCACCATCCAAATGAATGAGATCAATAAGCCGGAAAGTGTTCAAGAAGATCTTTTGATGTTTTCTGAAGGACAATTAGATTCTAAAGAATGTCGGCAATATGGCTTTTCACCATCTCCATACACAACGTCCCACACCAAAGACAAAATCACATTTTCAGCCGTTTGCACAAGCGACATAGAAGGTGAAATGATTTGGAAGGGTACTGTAATTGCCAATCAGATAGACGGAAAAGTTCTCTGGAAAAAAGAGGGTCAAAAAGATATTGAATATTCTTTTAAAGGCAAGCTAAAAAAGGATAAAACGGTTAATTGAGCTAAATTCTTTTTTTCGAGGTTACTAGTGCTTTTATGATATATATCATAAAGGCATTTTGGTTTTTTAGTGCTTGATTCTAGATTGGAGTAGTTTCAGATCCCATAAAATCGCCATTGAGATTGATGCGCATTTAAACAGAAATATAAAACTATAATCGCAATTTTTATTTAGTTTTGTGCTCCATGCAAAAAAACATCAACATACTCAATAAAAAAGCACGTTTTGCCTATGAACTATTGGACAAATATACGGCTGGTATTGTCTTGACCGGAACCGAAATCAAATCCATAAGAAGTAGTAAAGCATCCATTGCTGAAAGCTTTTGTGAGTTTAATGATAAAGGCGAATTGTTTGCCATAAACATGACGATTGAAGAGTATGCTTTTGGGAATTACTACAACCACAGACCAAAGGCCGAACGTAAACTATTGTTGAACAAACGCGAATTAAAATCGCTCCATAAAGAAGTGCAACAAAAAGGCTTGGCAATTATCCCGTTGAAATTGTTCATCAACGATAAAGGCTATGCCAAATTGGAAATAGCTTTGGCAAAAGGTAAGAAACTCTACGACAAACGCGATACCATAAAAGACCGCGACAACAAACGCAATCTCGATCGGGTCAAAAAGATTTACAATTAATTTTAATATTTCGATAACAATTCATCAACATTTTTATTGCTATGTTTGATTTTCTTTAGGCGACCATAATCCATCAATGTTCGTCTTTCCTATATAATCATTGTTCTATGACTAAACCGCTACTTACCTTTCTTTTCTGTTTTTTATCATTTATCTCATTTTCACAAATTAAGGGAACCATCACTGACAGCAACAACAAGCCGCTACCTTCTGTTAATATTTATATCGAAAACACCTTTACAGGGACCACGACCAATGATGCCGGAATTTATGATTTGAACATTTCCAAGTTGGGCGATTATGTCATTGTGTTTCAATATTTGGGCTATAAAACCCAGAAGAAACCTATCAAGATTGACAAATTGCCATTCCAATTGAATGTGACACTTATTGAAGAGAAAATTTCCCTGAATGAGGTGGTCATAAATTCTGATGAGAATCCTGCCGATAAAATCATCAGAAAAGCCATCGAAAACAGAAAAACAAACCTTGAAAAAATCAATGACTACAAAGCCGATTTTTATTCGAGAGGTTTGATACGCATCAAAAATGCCCCTGAAAAAATATTGGGGCAAGAGATTGGCGACCTTGGTGGTGGCTTGGATTCTACTCGGAGTGGCATAATATATCTCTCCGAAACCATTTCTAAAATTGAGTTTTTACGTCCGGATAAATTAAAAGAAAAAATCAGTGCTTCCAAGGTCAGTGGTAATGATAACGGCTTTAGTTTTAACACTGCGGTGGATGTGGATTATAATTTTTATGAAAACACAATAGAATTGGGCAATCAGATCGTTTCGCCGATTGCCATCAATGCCTTTGGATATTATCGTTACAAACTTGAAGGGATTTTTTATGATGATAAAGGTAACCTTATCAACAAAATAAAGGTCACGCCTAAACGTGAGAATGACCCCGTTTTTTCGGGATACGTGTACATCGTTGAAGACCATTGGACTTTCTATGCTTTGGAGTTGGATCTGACGGGCACACAAGCCCGAATTCCTGCGGCAGATATTATCTCGTTGCAACAGGATTTTTCCTATTCTGAAAAAGACCAAACTTGGGCAAAAATTTCACAGACCATCGACTTTAAGTATGGAATTTTTGGAATAAAGGGCGATGGTCGGTTTACCTATGTGTACAGTAATTATATGTTCAATCCGGGGATTACCAAAAAGGATTTTGGCCGCGAAATACTTTCCTTTGAAAATGAAGCCAATAAAAAAGATTCTATTTTTTGGCAAAGTATCAGACCTGTTCCATTGACTACTGAAGAAATAACCGATTATGTCAAAAAAGACAGCATTCAAGTTGTTCGTGAATCCAAAACTTATAAAGACTCCATTGATTTGGTCAATAACAAATTTAAGTTTGGTAAACTCCTATCAGGTTACAACTACAGTAATTCCTATGAAAATTGGGATGCAGGTATCACATCCCCTTTATCTACATTGACATTTAATACGGTGCAAGGTTGGAACGCGAATATCAATGCTTATTATCGTAAGAACTATGATGAATTCAAAAGGTATCTATCCCTGAACGGAACCATTAATTACGGATTCAGTGATGAACGTTTGCGAGGTACCATGTCTGCTACTTACAAGTTCAACAATATCAAACGCCCAATCTTGACTTTATCGGGAGGCGTCACCACCCAACAGTTCAATGCATCTGAACCCATCTCAAAGATCATCAATACCAGTTTTTCATTATTTGAAGAGAAAAACTATATAAAACTCTATGATAGGAGTTTTGCGGAAGTTACATATGCGGTCGAACCGTTTAATGGATTGCGATTCAGTTCTTTACTCAGTTATCAAAGAAGAAAGGCCTTATTTAATACTACAGATCAGGTTTGGTATCCAAAATCCGATAGGGAATACACCAGTAACAATCCTTTAGATGCGATGGCCTATGGCATTGCGCCCTTTGAAACCCATAACATCGTAAAATTTGAGGTAACGGGACGCATCAATTTTGGTCAGGATTATTTTAGTTATCCAGACGGGAAATTCAACATACCAAATGCCAAATATCCAACGTTTTTTATAGGTTATGAAAAAGGCTTGGCTGCTTCTAACTCCGATTATAATTTTGACCAAGTGAAATTCAGCATGTCTCAAGGATTAAACTTAAGAGACAAAGGACGTTTTGAATATAATTTTAAGGCTGGAAAGTTTTTCAACGCTGATGATATTGCGTTTATGGATTATCATCATTTTAATGGTAATCAGACGCATATAGGTTTAGGTAATTATTTAAATGTCTTCAACAATCTGCCTTATTA
>JBGTDZ010000042.1:0-2824 GCA_041748055.1 Aquaticitalea sp. | reverse complement strand
GAACCTGAATTATCTTACGTGCCTGACGGAAAAGTATGGCTCGATGAAGCACCCTACCGCAGATGGAATTATTTACATTTTGAACCTGGAACAGAAAAATTGGCGGAAGACATACTTCTGGCATGGAAAAATCTTTACAAGAATAAAGGAGTTAAAAGTGGATTTAGAGTATTTAAGGGGGTGATTGGATTGGATCAACCGGTATTAATGTTCACCACCTGGTCAGAAAGTCCGTTGCAATATGAAGTAGAGCTTCAAGATAGTATAGACTTATTGGGAGAAGAGGGCACTATTTTGTGGATTGCCATGATGGATTTGGTGAGAAAAGCTGAAACCATTGAAGGCTATTATTTGCCACAATACTCGTTCCTTCCGCTAACTCAAAAGAAATAGTGATTTATAGGAGGAAAGAGATTTCATGGTTTTGATAGCGATAGGATGGAGCAAATTAAAAAGAAAAGCATCGCTAAATTAGCTGATTTCCAATCCTTTTTTGTTAGACATGTGAAATGTCATATTCAATTTATTTAATTACTTTATTAAGAACTAATTAACAACTAAAAACATATGAAAAATCTAATCATTTCCGTCATTACTCTTTTTGCGATGGTCAACATGCAAAGTCAGGATCTTCAAGTAGAAAACATTAAAAAAAATGAAATTGATCTGGTCTTATCAGATCTAATGGATGGAGCCATCCAATTAAGGTACGAACGGTGGGTGAGCGAGCATTTTACTGTGAGTTTAGGCTTAGGGTATAAAGGAGAAGAAGGGCTTGTTAGCTTGTCCGGTCTGGATACGGAAAAAATTAAAACGAATGAAATAACTTACTCTGGTTTTAAAATCATTCCGGAAGTGCGATATTATTTGAATAACAACGATCATGATGCCATGAAGGGTTTTTATCTTGGGGCGTATTTAAAATACTCCGATTACCAAACAGATCTTGATGGAAGATATATCAATGAAGCGTTGGAATCTTTTAATATACAATTTGATGCAGATATAAAAGTCACTTCCATTGGTTTGATGGTGGGATACAAATTACCAATATCAGAAAAGTTTTCAATAGATTTTTTAATTGCAGGTCCTGGAAGCGGGTCGTATAAATTCTCCTTTGTGAATAAACAAGATTTACCAGACGAATTTTATGAGGACTTAAATGAGGCCTTGGAAAATTATCAGATTTTCGACATGCTGGATGGTGATTTTAGATTTAGCGCTGCAAGTAGAAAATCGAATTTCAATATACTTTCGTTACGATATGGTATTTCGTTGGGATATTCATTCTAACGGCAGATTATGGTCACTTAATTATTTAAAATGTTCTCCTGAATTTATCAATGGGTTTATGACTAAATGAATTATTTAGCTTTTGCCCCAGGAATTATTTTTCAATTTTAACAATTTAATCTATATAAAACCAATGAAAAAATCAGTCTATTTAATTTTAAGTCTCACTGTCATCTTGCTGTTTAACGGATGTTCGAGTGTAAAAGTATTAAACTCTTGGAAAGCAGATAATGCAGACAACGTTAAAGACAATAATTTTATTGTCATTGCTCGAACTGCGAACACCCAAGGACGCATTGCTTTTGAGAACGAGATTGTAAAACAGCTAAACGCAAAAGGCATGAAAGCCACGGCAAGTTTTACAAAATTCCCAAAACTAAATCCGGATCAAGAAGTATCCGAGGAAAAAAAAGCTGAAATAGTAAACATCTTAGAGCAAGAAGGCTTTAATGCTGTAGTGCTAACGGTAGTCAAAGATGTGCAAGAGGTGACTCAAACCACGCAAGACGGTGGCTATTATGCAGGAGGTAACTATTATGGATATTACCCGAGATATTACGGCGGATTTTATGGGTATTACCACCATCCAATGTCTTATTCTACACTAGGAAATTATGTGCCTGCAACCTATACGACCTCCACTTCCAAAAACTATATTTTGGAAACCGTTATTTACAATCTTGATGAGACTGACGAAAAGCAGTTAGTGGCCGTGGTGACATCAAAAATCGAAGATCCTGAAAATACATCAAGTGCCGCAGAGCAATACGTAAAAGCAATTACTAAAAGTTTTGAAAATAAAGAAAAATAATATTTCAAATTGTTGATAGCACTAGAATATATGATTAAGATAAAAAACATTGTAGTATTAGCAATGATGCTAATAGGGATGAATGCACAGTCACAAGTGTTATTATCAATACTTTTTGGTGATAAATTAAACTCTGACGGATTGGAATTTGGACTCGAAGGCGGTTTTAACTGGGCTGACATTTCAGAATTGGAAGCCGATAAACGATTGTCAGCCTTCAATCTAGGTTTCTATTTTGATATAAGATTGAAAAATCAATGGAATCTGTACACTGGTGTTTTGGTAAAGGCAAAATTGGGGGATGATGAATTGACCTTGAACGATTTGGCATTTCTTGAGATAGCTCCCAATCCTGAAGAAGGGACGTATAGCCAAAAAATCAATTATTTTATAGTTCCAGCCTTGATCAAATACAATTTCAAAAACAGAATCTATTTAGAAGCCGGGCCTCAATTTAGTTTGATGTACAAAGCCTGGGTGGAATTTAATTCCGAGAATGACGACCGAACCATAGAAGTCAAAGAATTCAATAAAGATAATATCAACCGTCTGGATGCAGGATTTACGGTAGGCACAGGGTATAAGTTAATGGCAGAAACTGGTATGACCGTTGGTGTGAAATATTATTATGGTTTTGCCAATGTCTACAAAGGGGTGTCGGGCACCAACAACAGTTCCTGGTTTTTAAAGATGAACATCCCTATAGGTGCAGCCAAGAAC
>JBGTDZ010000041.1:0-13105 GCA_041748055.1 Aquaticitalea sp. | reverse complement strand
CAGCACTTGTATATCTATGGGTTACTTGTCCTGAATTTGCAATTTGGTTCATACCATCTCCAAACGTAATATTATAACCCAAAGCATTGTCTGCGGAATAGGTAAATATTACCAAACCACTTCCATCTCCATTGGGATTGTCGACATCCATACCTATGATTTCAATATCCACCTGAAGATTGGATGGTGCAATGAGATCTCCAACGGATGGATCATCCTCCTGGCATCCTACCATAAAAAGAGTGGTTGTAAGGAAAAAGGCGAATAAGAATTTTATATTTTTCATAATATTTTTTTTTACTATTTGCTTAAATTAATTTGTTAGAGCAAGTTCATCAAAATAATAAACCGAACCATCACCATTTACTCCGAAATCGAAGAATATGACGACTCTAACGTAATTTGCCTCCGGTGCGCCACTAAAATCATAAACCAGTTCCTCCCACGTGTTTGTAACAGTCGTATTCATATCGACTTCATACACAACACTTGCATTTTGATTTTCAAGTTTTAGTTTTACCACTGCTCCAAGTTTTGGCGACCATGTTTTCACACTGATTTTCTCATAAGAAACCAAATCCAAGGCGGTGGCGGTTTCAAAAAATGCGCCAGCCCAAACTTCAGAACCAGATGTTTTTGTTAATCTTGCAACATTCGAAGTGGTATTGATTCCTGACATATCCGGATTTGCAATGACCTCGATATTTGCGATATTCCCAAATGCAGTGAAGGTTGGGGAAGTTCCTTCAAAATCTTGGAATCCCAATGGTGGAAGTCCACCACCTTCGCTTACCAATTGAATTTCATCAAAATAATAATCCGAACCATCACCATTCACGCCAAAATCAAAGAAAATAACCACCCTTACATAAGTTGCTGCTGGTGCGCCACTAAAATCATACACCAATTCTTCCCAAGCATTTGTAGTGGTGGTATTTTTATCCACTTCATAAACAATGCTGGCATCTTGGTTTTCCAATTTAAGTTTGACAACTGCATTCAATTTTGGCGACCATGTCTTGACACTAATGTTGGTGAAAGAAACCAAATCTATAGGCCCAGAAGGTTCAAAAAATGTTCCTGCCCAAACTTCCGATCCTGAAGTCTTGGTCAGTTTGGCTACATTTCCACTTGTATTGATTCCGGATGGGTCAGGATTTGTAATTACAGTAGTATTGGCAATGTTTCCAAATGAGGTAAATGCTGGAGGCGTGCCTTCAAAATCCTCAATCATGGAAGTTGTAGTCCCAGTTGCAGCCCTATAAAAATATAAGTTATCAATGAAAATTGTACCACCTGCTGGATTGCCGTCAAACTTGAATTGTATGATGTCCGCAAAATTTACCAATGGATTCTGGTCAGTGAAAAATGATAACGGGATATTGAACGACGTCCATTGTTGCGCAGTCAAATCAAGATCGTAAGGTGTTTCATTTGGACCTGAACTTATAGGAGAAATTTTGGCGTCATTGTCATCTGCAGTCCACACATCAATATGTAAAAATTCCATCGCAGAGGCATTGACAGGAGCACCAAGTTGGATCCCTTGGTAATTAAGATTTCCATATTGGATTATATTGCTACCACCAACCACTATTTCATTGATTGTTGTGCTCTGGCCCCAATTTGGATAAAAATCAGTACCTGGAAGATTGGCATAGGCATCACTATAAATGGAGATAACATTACTTGGCTGTCTCACGGGTTGTTGAGGTGCAGCTTGCAACGGTTGCAATATCGCTGTAACCTCAAACTCCTCTGTATATGTTGTGGTTTCTATAGCTGCGCTATATGCCGTTACTGTAATGGTATATGTTCCTGGTTCCTGATAGATAAATGATACTGTATCTCCGTTATTCCCTTCAACCAGTGCACTTCCAGATTCACCAAAATCCACTTCAAAATACATTGCAAACTCTGCCTCGGCAGTGACATTTACTTTTTTAGAAATGGTAGGGTCATTTACTATGGAAACCACTAAATTTTGTGGCGCTTGAAACGAGACCACAAGGGTTTGAGTCACGATGGTAGAAAGACCATTGAGTCCGTTGGCTTTAATTGTAAGCTCGTATGTACCCTCCTCATAGATGTGGTTAACACTAGAGCCAGGTTGAATCTCACCAGGTGCCGATGAACCATCACCAAATGTTAGGTTGAAGTTTGCCACTCCTTGACCCAAGGGCGTAATGGTTACCAAACCGCTGTTATCATTTGTCACTCTTACCGAAGCCGAGACGCTTGTGGGTGCAGCAATCTCGTCAATGTTCACGGCGTCATCTTCTTGCGTACAAGCAAAAACCGTAAAGGCTACAATGAATGCGCCAATTAGATATTTTAAATTTTTCATAATCTTATTTTTTTTTAATATTCTGGATTTTGGGCCCAACGGTTACCTGCCAATTCTATTTCTATCCTTGGAATTGGAAAGAGTTCATTTTTGCCTGGTGTAAACCCTGGAATTGAATTTGTCTGCCCTGTTCTTACTTGATCAAAAAAGCGATGTCCTTCGCCCGCCAATTCCAAACGTCTTTCATTATATATATCCTGAGTGAGATTACTTCCGGAAGAGGTGATTTCATCCAGCCCTGCTCTCGCCCTAACTAAATTTAAATACTCTCGAGCTTTAACATCATTGATACCGCCCCGATTGTTAGCTTCAGCTGCCATTAACAACACATCCGAATAGCGTATGGCACGGTAATTATTACTATGTGTTAAGTTG
Source organism: Aquaticitalea sp. (assembly GCA_041748055.1). Classification (GTDB taxonomy): domain Bacteria; phylum Bacteroidota; class Bacteroidia; order Flavobacteriales; family Flavobacteriaceae; genus JBPOFM01. The sequence goes on along the minus strand of JBGTDZ010000041.1, from coordinate 10,383 downwards.
GCATCAGGTGTATTGGCTTCCGCATAAGGTATATACTTTTTATTATAATACCCTGTGTAATCATCAGGATTACCCATGTTAAATGTAACACTCGGCCTTGCCGCTACAAAAGCTTCCATATCCAATATTGAGGCATCTCTTCTTTCGTCATCTGCCGAAAATGCATTGAACAATTCTGCAGTTGGTGGATTAAAACTAAAACCTGAAGTAAAGGGTGCAAAATTCCCTCCTGTAAAGCGTGGCCCCATAAACCCTACGGCTATGTTGCCTTCAACACATTGAAAACAACCAAAACTGGCACCTTCACCTCCAAAATATTGTACTTCAAATACCGATTCCACATTGTTTTCATTGGAGTTTAAAAATATAGTTGCGAAATCCTGAACCAATTGATATTGTCCGGAATTTATAACCTGATCTAATGTATTTGCAGCTTCAGAAAATTTTTCCTGGTATAAATATATTTTTCCCAAAAGAGCCAAGGCAGCGCCTTTTGTGACCCTACCGTTTTGGTTTTGTTGCAGTGGCAAGTCATCAATAGCAATCAAGAGATCTTGTTCCAATTGAGCATAGACTTGTTCTTTAGGTGTTCTGTCAATTGACTGTGATTGCTCTATGGAAATCCTACTATTCAGGTACATCGGAACATCACCAAAATACTTGACCAATTCAAAATAAAAATAAGACCTAAGAAATAAATTCTCTGCCAGTATCTGTTCTTTGCCCTCAAAATCAATTTTATCCTTAAATTCCATAATGTAATTTGCACGACTGATTCCTGCATACATCCATTGAAATATACTTCTCAAAGCCCCATTGTCGGGGGTATGAGTCATGTTGTCTATTTGTTGCCAGTCCAAAACATCTGTTGCGTCTCCACCACCAGCCAAACTGTTATCTGAAGCTATTTCTCCCAAAATATTATTTAAATAAGTCGTGGACAGTAAATCATAGACCCCTACCAAAGCATCTTCATAATCAGACTTGGAATTGAAATAATTTTCTGTATTTTCTTGACCCTCTGGCAAAATCTCTAAATAATCATCACAGGAATAGACTATCATGATGATCAATATTGCCATTATTTTTTTAAAGTTCTTTTTCATATGTATTATAATTAAAATGAAACATTGATTCCTGTGGTAAATGTTCTTGTATTTGGATATTGGCCCAAATCAACTCCTGCACCGTTGGGATTAGCATTGGACACATCTGGATTGTAACCGCTATAATCTGTAAAAGTGTACAGATTATTGACCGCCACATAAATCCTGAATGTTTCCAAACTCATTCTTTGTAAAAAATCTGGAGATATGGAATATCCCAATTGTACATTCTGGATTCTTAAATAAGAACCATCTTCAACGTAAAATGATGAAAACAGTTGATTGAACGAAGCGTTTGTTGAAGCACGAGGAACTTCACTGGAAGTGCCTTCACCTGTCCATCGATTTAAATAAAAATCAGGTTTGTTGCTGTAGGTCAGAAAACGCTCGTAACTACGTGCTATGTCGTTTCCGATGGAGGCATACAATGACGTCCCAAAATCAAACTGTTTAAAATCTAGATTCAAATTGAAACCCATGGTAACGTCCGGTATCGGATTGCCAATAACGGTCAAATCGTCACTACTACCAAATTCCACAACGCCATCGCCATCCACATCTACATATCTCAAATCGCCAGGTTGTGCATTTGGTTGTGTGGCATGGGCCTCGACTTCTGCTTGGTTCTGGAAAATTCCATCAGTTTGCAGTCCATAGAAAACGCCGATAGGCAATCCTGTTTGGAATCTTGAAGTCGATTGATTAAGATTAAAAAGTCCGCCGGGAATAAATCCTGCTGCATTGTTGACCTGCAAAGCTTTGTTCTTCACAGTCGTTAAATTATAACCTACACTCATTCTGAAATCATCGGAAAAATCATGCTTAAAATTCAGACTTAAATCAATCCCTTTGTTTTCAATAGTTCCTGCATTGACAACGGGCGGCGAACTACCACCTGCCGAGCCTCCCAAAAGACCCGATACTTCGGGAATGAGCAATAAATCAACTGTTTTTTTACGGTAGACGTCCACTGTCAAATCTAGTGAGTTATTGAATAAAGATAAATCTACCCCAATATTTGTTTGGTAATTGGTCTCCCATTTTAAATCTGGATTTGCCAATGCACCAACGGCATTTCCAAATGATAAAAGGTCATTAAAGGGATAAGTGGCTTCTCCAGTAGTACCTTGCAATAAACCTAACCATCTATAATTTCCAATTTTGTCATTTCCTGTAATACCCCAACTACCTCTTATTTTGAGTGTATTGATCCAATCTACATTAAAAAAGTCTTCATTGGAAGCTACCCAACCTGCAGAAACCGAAGGAAAATTCCCGATTCTGTTATTAGGACCAAATTTAGTGGATGCATCTCTTCTAATCAATCCTGAGAGCAGATATTTATTTTTATAATCATATTGAACACGTCCGAAAACAGAATACCATCTATTTTCATTTCTTCCATCTGTCGAGGTCACCAAACTTTGAGTAACTTCGCCATTTACGACCTGAATAATGGATTGGGTATTTCCCAAATATGCATTATCCCAAGATTCAGGACCGCTGTTCAATGGCCCCGACCCAAAAAAGCCTTTATAATTTTCACTTCTTATTGAGGTTCCCACCAAAAAATTTAGATTATGATTGCCAAACGATTTGGAATAGTCTAAGAAATTTTCCCAAGTATAATCAAAGGCATTTTGTGTGTTTTCTGCCACCGTTCCATATAAATCCTTAATGCCATCGTTATTTCTATCTGTATCAAATAAACTATTGGGATCGGTAGGATCTAGTACGAGCACATTGTTGACCACTTTTCCAAAACCATAATACTGAAGTGGTGAAAAAGACCTTCCTCCAAAATCAGCATAATTAAAGTTTAAACGTGTGGTTGCTTTTAGATCACTAATAACTTGATATTCCAATTCCACTTTACCAGTGAACCGGTCTGCTCGACCCTCATTAAACGTATTGTTGATCTGTGCGAGAGGGTTGATAATTTCATTGCCTTGATTCTGTCCTATAAAGGCATAGCCACCAGATACACTTGTTGGAAATGAATCGTCAAAAACCGGTGTCAATGGTGATGCATTCAATGCATAGTAAAGCGCAGATCCTCTACCACCTTCTGGTATGCCCTTACTCCTAATATTGGTATATAACAAAAACGTATTTAAATTGAACTTCTCTGTCAACTTTATACCCAAATTGTTTTTAAATGTCCATCGTTGGTAATTTGATTTATCGCTTGCTATAACTCCATCTTGAGCAAAATAACTGGCACTGACTCCATATGTTACGGTTTCGGAACCTCCTGTAGCACCCAAACTATGGCTGAACATGGGAGCAGTCTCAAACAGTTTTTCTTGCCAATTGGTGTAAGTAGTTAAATCTTGTAGGTTGGGATATGGAATTGGATTGCCATCAGCGACTTCTGTTTCATTGATGTAAAGCGCATATTCCAAATTATCCATAAGCTTTATTTGATTTTCTGCTTCTTGAATGGCATAATAAGAATTGTATGTAAACGTTGTCTTTCTATCTATTTTTCCCGACTTAGTTGTAATTAAGATTACCCCATTGGCTCCTTGCACTCCATAGATTGCAGAACTTGCATCTTTGATAATATCCATTTTCTGAATATCATTAGGATCGATGATGCTTAAATCGGTGCCGATATTAACACCATCTACAATTACCAAAGGTGAGTTATCCCCGTTAGTCGTAATACCTCTAATACGGATGTTAAGCGCGGCGCCTGGCGAGCCAGAATTGGCATTGACCTGAACACCAGAGGCACTTCCCTGCAAAGCCTCTTCGATCCTGTTAGGATTTCTTTCTGTTATGTCCTCTGAATCTAAACTTGTGAAAGCTCCAGTGACCAGTTCTTTTCTTTGGGAACCGTACCCAATAACTACTACTTCATTCAATGCCTGTGCATCTTCCACAAGTGTTACGTTTATTGGATTGTTGTTCCTCACAGTAAATTCTTGGTCAACAAATCCAATATATGAGAATACCAGAATTGAATTTATTGGTACCTCGTTTAAAACATAGTTACCATCGAAATCCGTGGTTACACCTCGTGTAGTGTTTTTAATAAGGATATTGACTCCTGGTAATGGTTGGTTAAACTCATTATCTTTTACATTTCCTTGAATTGTCAAATTCTGGCCGATAGTTGATAAGGACATCAGAAAGACAATTACACGTAAAAATTTTGTTATCATAATTTGTTGGTCTTTATAATACAAACTTAATTGATTAATAAATGAAATCCATAAAATATAACACTACAAAAAATATACATCGCAAAAAAAATGATTAATTTATAGGATTTTATCAACTATATGCCGAAAACGCTAGTTTAACAAAATTTTAAGTTTCAACAACTACATCGAGGTAATTTCTTGAAAATATTGAATGTAGTGTTAATGTATAGGTAAATTTTAGAACTGTAGTGGGTTTAAATTTCTAGGATATAATTTGTTAAGCTATTATCATGGGATAAATCCATTTTTTTTCTTAAGCGATACCTTTTAACTTCAACGCTTTTTGGTGAAATATTAAGAAGTGGGGCAATTTCCTTGGATGATAAATTCAATCTCAAGTAAGCACATAACTTTAAATCGTTTGGGGTTAGGGAGGGGTGTCTTGTCTTAACCTTTTTTAGAAAGTCCTTATCCGCATTGTTGAAAGCTTCTTGAAAATATTTCCAATCGTCTGTAGTGTTGAGATTTTGGTCGATGAATTTGATTACTGGCTTTAAGGCTTTTGAATTATATGTGTTTTTTAACTCTTCTTTAATCGTATTTAGAAATTCGTTCTTCTTAATCAGGCTCATGGTGGAGATTGCCAATTCCCTGTTTTTATTGTCTATATCCTGTTGCAACTTTTCATTTTCAAGATGCATTAATTGTTGGTCATTCTCCAATTGTTTTAATTCCAAATCCTGTTTATTCTTTTGCAAGAGTTTTTCTTTTTGCCGCTTGTAATAATTTTTATAAAGATTATGCATCAATAAAGAAAACAAGGCCAATGAAATAAAATACAAAAATATCATCAAATTGCTTATGTACCATGGCTTGTGTATCGAAAAATCAAAACTGGCTATGTTAGTGGTCATCGTATTTCCCACTCTACCCCTTACATTAAAGAGATAGTTGCCATAAGGTAAGTTTTTAAACAGTACCGAGGGCGTGTTGGACCATTCACTCCATTGGTCATAATATCCTTTAAGTTGGTATTGGTATTCAGTCTCTAAATATTTATCAAATTCAGGGATGCTGTAGGTAAACTCAATGTTGTTTTCTTTGTTTTTAAATTCCGAAAAAGATGATTTATCAATCAAAAAGGAATTTCCTTCAATGGTATAATTTGTTATTGTATTAATATCAATAGAATATGCTTTTATATTTAGTTTATCCAAATCGATTATAACGTAGCCAGTAGAGGTACCAAGGAGATACTTATTACCTTCCAAATAAGAAATAGTTTCATAACCCACCATTTCCTTGCGCAAGGACTGCGGAAAAGGAATCAAAGTAATATCGGGGGTATCGCTCAGTTTTCCAGACGATATATAACTCAAGTTTTTATCAGAAAATCCCCAGAGTTTATTATGGAATGGGTCTGGAATCAATTTACCGGAAGTATAATGATTGGGTTGGAAAATATTGCTCAAAATACTGTCTTTCTCAAATCTTTTTTTATCTGCATCATTAGAAAAAATGCCTCTTTCATAGGCATATAATATTTCACCATTATAAGTGATAAGGCTTGAATTAAGTCCTTTCTCCAGTAAAGCATCTTTCTTTGCCGAAACAACTTTTGTCAAATCTTCATTGATAGCCAATTCAAAAACCCCTTTGTACTCATGACTTACATAAAGCTTTTTTTTACTCTGTAATTCAAAATATTTTGATGAAATATCGAAGCCTTCCAACTTATTCCTAAATGTCCATTTGCCATTCCGTTTTTGCAACACATTGATTCCATTATAATTGCCTTGCAATAGTACATCCGCACGTTCAAAATAAGGTTTTATATTCCATGTTCCCGGTATATCTACAATTAATTCAGCAGATATCCCCTCAACGATAATAAATGTACCCACATTATGGCCACAAAAAAGCGTATTATCTTCCACAACCAAACACCAGACTTGCCCTTTGGTGCCTTCGATAAAGCTAAACTCATCATTACTATAAAGAGCTTTTGAAAACAAGCCTTGATTGGTGCCCAAATACAATCTGCTCTTATGCACAATAGATGCATAAACGGTCCCCAATTTCCCATCGTCATCGTTGTAGATACTAAGTGGCGATTTCATATTAACGGAATTGATACCATTATCCAAACCCAACCAAATATTATTATCAATATCTTCAAAAAGGGATAAAACAGTATTGTTGCCCAGTCCCTTTGTTTGGTTGATTTTATATATAAATTCTCCTTGTTCGGTTAAATAAACCATCCCGTTGGAAATGGTTCCTAAAACAAAGTTTCCATTTTCTAATTGAATGCTGCTGTAAACACTCAATTTAGAAACCAAATCCGCAGAGGAATGGTTCCACCTAGCCAGTTCACCATCCTTCCAAATAAAAAACCCTTTTTCCTGTGTTTCAATCAGCAAATTGGCTTCCTTTTGAAAAATGTTAACGATGATGTTTTTTTGAACTATGATATCATTGCATACCAACTTTGACATCCCATTCTCAATTTTAAAGATGCCCTCTTCAAGGTTTTGATAGTAGATGTTTCCGTATACTTTGAAGATTTTGGTAATGGTATTTTTGGAATCGATGATTTTATAAGAATTATTCTTTAAATCATACATGTATATCCTATTCAACGATTGGAAAAGTACAAATCCGTCCACCGAAATGATGCTCCAAAATTGCTCATCTTCTATCAATGTCAAATTGAGATTCTGGGAGAGTGACGTATATTCCAACATACCTGTCTCATTGCCCTGCCAATACCCAAAATCCATATAACAACCTGTGTAAATACGATCTCCAACCACAAGAACAGATCTAATAATGGATTCGTTAGGTGATGGATACAGTTGCCATTTTGCGCCGTTGAACTCCAAAAGCCCTTTATTATTGGCTACATATATATATTTATTCTGTGCCTGCGAAATAGCCCAGTTTTGATTTTCTGCACCGTATTCTTTGGGATCAAAGAGTTCAATAGGAGGTAATTCTTGAGACCTTACTTTAAAAGAAATCAATACCAATAAAGTTAAAAAAAAAGATTTTTTAAGACTCAATTATGCAAAATAGATATATATTCCGATTACTACTATACAAATGACCAATCCCACAGATTTGGTGTGCTTCCATGGTGAAATATCCACTTGGTTGGTATATTCAATTACGTAAGGTTCCTTGCGCGGTTTGAAATATCCTATTACCAGCATAATCAATATATTGAGAAGAAAAAGGATTGCCATAACGTGCAAGAAATGTGGATAAGCCTCTGCCTTTACCAATGCCAATTGAACTTCATCCGTAATTCCGGCAGCTTGAGCTGCGTTCAAAGCCTTATTTACAAAATGTGGTTGTAAGAAGAACTGACTTATGATATACATGACCGAACCAGAAATAACCCCGATTTTGGCTGCAATGGCTGGGACTCTTTTTGTGGCATAACCAACGACAATAATAGTAAAAATAGGGATGCTATAAATACCATTCACCTCTTGTAAATAAGCAAATAAACTTCCTGCATTAGCGATTAAAGGGGCGATGAACATTGCAGAAAAAGCCAAAACAATACCAAAGATTTTACCATACCTCACCACAGTTTTTTCATCTGCATTCTTATTGATATGTTGCTTATAGATATCCAATCCGAATAAAGTAACCGAGCTGTTCAATACACTATTGAAGGAACTTAATATGGCTCCAAACAACACTGCTGCAAAGAAGCCAACCAAATATTTAGGTAATACTGCGCGTACTAATTCTGGATAGGCAAGGTCACTTGACGCCAATCCACCTTCGAAGTAATGATATGCAATGATGCCTGGCAAAACCAGCATCAAAGGTCCCAATATTTTCAAAAAGGCAGCCAACAATAATCCCTTTTGTCCTTCGGCTAAATTTTTTGCACCCAATGCTCTTTGAATGATCTGTTGGTTGGTACCCCAATAGAACAATTGAACCAACATCATTCCAGTAAAGATGGTGCTAAATGGAACTTCCTGACCTGGCTTGCCCATGGATTTGAATTTTTCTGGATTAGTGGTCATTAGCGTATCAATTCCTGCAGATATGCTACCATCCCCAATGGCCATCAGCCCGAACACAGGTATTAAAAGACCACCCACAATTAGACCGATGGCATTGATACTATCGGAAACAGCAACCGCTTTCAAGCCTCCAAAAATGGCATAAATACTGCCAATAATGCCAATTCCCCAAATACAAATCCATAACGCCTTGGCATTGGATACATCCAGCAATTCAGGTACATCGAACATGCCACTTACCGCAACTGATCCGGAATATAAAATCACTGGCAGTAAGACAACTACATAACCTGTCAGAAACAAACCTGAAGTAATGGTTTTGGTAGCTACATCAAATCGTTTTGATAAAAACTGGGGAACGGTTGTCAATCCGCCTTTTAAATATCTTGGCAGCAAAAATATAGCTGTAACCACCATTGCAATTGCAGCAAGTGTTTCCCATGCCATGACCGACAGACCATCTCTATAGGCACTACCATTAAGTCCTACAATTTGTTCTGTAGACAGATTGGTCAATAATAAGGATCCTGCAATGACTCCAGCGGTAAGGCTGCGACCGCCCAAAAAATAACCGTCAGACGAACTTTCATCTGTACCGCGTGTTGCAAAATAAGAAATGACTGCCACCAAAAGTGTAAATCCTATAAAAGAAATAATTCCAAGCATAATATGATGTATTAGTTAGTTAGTATTTTAATTTGATTTCCACATAGACAGGTAAATGATCGGAAGGATATTTGAGATTCCTACAATCGCTTAATACTGCATATTTACTGACGACTATATTGTTTTTACTCACGAAAATATAATCAATTCGCCGGGTCACCGGTTTATCAAATTCAAAATTATTGAAAGTGCCTGACGGACCAAATGGTGCTGTTGTTGAAACCTCTTTGGAATCCTCTAAAATAGTTTTTATTAATCGAATATTTTCGTTTTCAGGTTCCAAATTGAAATCTCCCATTAAAATTACTGCCAACTCACCAGAAGTAATCTCTTCAATCTTTTTTAAAATCAATTGAGTGCTGTTTGCTCTTGCCTCAACTCCGACATGATCAAAGTGTGTATTGAAAATCCAAAACTGTTCTTTATTAACCGTGTCTTCGAACAAAGCGTAAGTGCAAACTCGATGGTTGGCAGCATCCCAACCCATTGACACCTTTTCTGGAGTTTGGGACAACCAAAAGGTGGAACTTTCTTTAATCTCAAATTTTTTGCTATTATAAAAAATGGCAGAATATTCTCCTTTGTCCATGCCGTCATCACGACCAACGCCTACATAATCATAATCCGCCATGATGCTATCTAAATACTTCATCTGATTTGGCATGGCTTCCTGTACCCCAAAAATATCTGGTGCATAAAAATTTATTTGCCCAATCATCCAATCTTTCCGTTGGTCCCAACTGTTTTCCCCGTCTTTGGGGTAGTCCAGTTTGATGTTATAAGTCATTAATCCCAACTTTTGCCCGTTAACAGAGCACATGAAAAGCAATATTAGTATTTTAAGGATTGTTTTATTATGCATAAAAAGTTATGCAATTAATTAATTAAGAGCCGTTTGGGTAAATAATCTGAAATTTCTCAATCAAAATTTGAAATTATCTTTTCAAAGCTGGAAATGGGACGAATGTAAACAACATTCGCCCATTGAGCTTGATAATAACTAATTACTAATTATTGTTTAACTAATTTAACAGTTTCAACCCCATTATCAGAACTGATTCTTGCCATATAAATTCCTTGTGAAATATTGGATACATCAATGGTCATTTCAATAGAGTTAGGCTTCAAAAACATCACCTGTTTGCCTTCAATATTCATTAATTCCAATGACGTAATAAGTGAACTTTTGGATTTAATTGTCCATAGGTTTGTTGCTGGATTGGGGTAGACTTTAAAATTAGAAGTTTGAAATTCATCAACTCCCAAAATGGCAGAAAATGTAATGTCATCTATATAGATAACATTGTCTTGATCTCTAGCGGCGAAATCAGGGAAAAAAACAATTCTCACAAGCCCAGAAGCAGCTGGCTGACCTATATAAGGTGAAAAATCAAAAGTAATTACTTCCCA
>JBGTDZ010000040.1:0-2879 GCA_041748055.1 Aquaticitalea sp. | reverse complement strand
TTTGTATGGTTTGCCAATAAAACCTTCGCCGAATTTACCAAATGATACAGCCATTAATCTGTATCCCAGTTTATGTTTTTTTGAGGGCACAAATGTTTCTGTCGGACGTGGCACTAATAAACAATTTCAGGTTTTTGGAAGCCCATTTTTGGATAAGGAATATTACAACTTCAATTTTACACCTCAACCTAACGAAGGTGCCAAAAGTCCACCTCTACAAGGTAGAATTTGTTTTGGGCAAGATTTGAGCACGTCCGCAACAATCGAGACTTTGCAACTAAAATGGCTCTTGGAAGCCTATGAGCATACTGTTGATAAAAAAACATTCTTCAATGATTTTTTTACAAAATTAACTGGATCCAAAAAATTACGCCAACAGATTGAAGAAGGTAAAAATGAAGCTGAGATCAAAGCATCTTGGCAAAATGGCTTGAATACTTTCAAAACGATCAGGGTAAAATACCTGATTTATGATTAGTTCTCACTTGCAGCGATTTTGCTTTTTGATGCCACAGCAAATGTGAGTTTATCTGCCGCTACACGCACTACAAACACGATTTGCATTCTTGAATGGCCAACCACAAAAACATGTTTACCTGTGCTCAATTGATTCAATGGAATCGTTAGTGAATTGGTGTTATTATAAAAATCAATTTCGCGTTTATAATCACTATTGATGGCGTACACATAATCGATGGTTTTGGCACAGTTTAGAATTAGCGTGTCTTTTGCAGCATTCAGTTCGTGCATAAGATCTTTCGCCCTCACATTATGGTTTTTCTCTAAAATTGCAAATTGATTTTGTGAATGTATCTTTTGGAAGGTTAATCCTATAACGGAAGCCATTAAGAATCTAAGGAATTGTCTCATGAATAAATAAAGTTGGTTGGTTCGAAATCAGTCCAATCAACAACCAAAAAGTAAATCCCAATTGTAAATCTATTTAGAATTTAAATTGAATTGGCTGAAATATCCATCAACGGTAAAAAAAATCGAAGAACTTACCCATTATTTAGTTTTAGTAGGTTAATCAGTATATTTGGATAGTCAGTAATAATACCATCCACCTTTAATTCAATCATTGTTTGGATATCTTCAAGTGAGTTCAATGTCCATGGTATTACTTTCAGGCCATTCTTTTGCATTTCCTGCAGATTTTCTTGTGATATCAATTTGTAGTAAGGGCTCAAAATATCTGGTTGAAAAGTCATCAAATTAAGTTTTTCTTGTATCGATTCATTTTCATCTACCAATAAGGCAATTGTGATTTCTGGTGCTAGTTCATTTATATATTCCAATGCTCTGATATCAAATGATTGTAATGTAGTTCTGTCTGAAATGTTTTTTGATTCAATCACTCCTAAAACCAAATCAATAAATTCCTCTACATTAGGTGTAAAAATACCATCATATTCGGGCATACTTTTTATTTCGATATTATAATTTACTGTTTGGTGAGAAAGAGATTCTCCTAAATCAATCACGTCATCTAATAGTGGTTTGTAAACCCTTAGCTTATGCTGTTCAGGAAATCTCGGATGAATTTTTGTCCCACAATCATACATTTGAATGCTGTCAAAGGTCATTAGATACAAGTTATAACTTGTTTCCATTTCTTGTGATATGGAATTTCCAAAAGCATCCAAGGCAATGAGATGATTCATATAGGGTTCATGAGAAACGACCGCTTTATGATCCTTTGAAATGACGACATCCATCTCCAAAGTATGCACTCCAAGTTCAATCGCCTTTGAAAAAGCAGGCAACGAATTTTCCGGGTACAAACCTCGACAACCACGATGCCCTTGAATATCTAAATGATAATTTGTTTTACAACTTAAAAACGTTAAAACGCCGGCGATTAATAGATAACGCATTTATTTTGGTATTTGAACGGTAGTAGGTTTTCGATATTTATGAAATGGTTGCTTTAACAAATCCTTAATATTGCTATTGGTAATTTCATCAGGAAAGGTATCAACACCATAAATGATTTTGTCTCTATCCAATTTCATGAAAGTTCCAAAAATCCGATCCCAAATCGAGAAAATATTGCCATAATTGGAGTCAGTGTAAGGCAATACATTATGATGATGGACTTTATGCATGTCTGGAGAGACAATCACATAGCTTAAAACAGTGTCCACTTTTCGAGACATTTTTATGTTGGCATGTGTAAACTGTGTTGCAATCAACGATAACGACTGATATAGAAATACGATTGCGATGGGTGTTCCGACGATAAAAACTCCAAATAAAGTAAAGGCAAAACGAATGATACTTTCTATGGGATGGTGTCTATTGGCAGTGGTGGTATCTACTTTATGGTCAGTATGGTGCACCAAATGAACCATCCAAAGTGGTCTGACTTTGTGCTCTACAAAATGTGCCAAATAAGCACCAAAAAAGTCCAAAAATAAAACCCCCAATATTACATACAACCATAATGACATCCCTGGTAGCCAATTGATAATCCCAAAATCATTTGCCTTTACCCAATCGGCAGTTTTCAATAATAAAAAGGCCAAGCCAAAATTTATAAGAACAGTAGTGAATGTAAAGAAGAAATTTGGCAATGCATGCTGCCATTTTTTATAACCAAATTGAAACAATGGCAAAAAACCTTCCAACAACCAAAAAAAGGTGATGCCTCCAACTAGAATGATACTTCTGTGAAATGACGGTATGGTTTCAAAGTAGTTAATTATAATTTCCATGCAAGGATATTCAAAAACATTTTATAAATACGATTGAATTCTTTTAATATCTTCTTCCTGCAATTTAGCTTTCCAAATACTTGAATTTAATTCATCATTTAACTTTTCATAAACCAAATAATTGATGAAATAGTAGAAATTCAAACTAGAGTCAACTAATTC
>JBGTDZ010000039.1:0-4519 GCA_041748055.1 Aquaticitalea sp. | reverse complement strand
TTTGCATACCAATATTCTAATGCCTCCCGTAAATCTGCCAATGGAAAGGTAGCATTGAATGGCATAATGGACGTACGGACTTCGTCAATTGCAGAATGAAGAGATACCGCAAGCCCAAACTTCACCTCATCATCTGCCATTTTCTTGATCATCTTGGGCACCCCTGATGTAGAAACAATAATTCGTTTTGGTGACATGCCCAGACCTTCGGGTGAGGTGATTTTTTCGATTGCCTTAAGTACATTGTTGTAATTCATGAGCGGCTCGCCCATGCCCATAAAGACGATGTTGCTCAGCGGTCTGTCAAAATAGAGTCGGCTTTCCCTGTCGATGGCTACAACTTGGTCAAAAATTTCATCGGGATTGAGGTTGCGCATTCGTTTTAAACGGGAGGTAGCACAAAATTTACAGTCGAGACTGCAACCCACTTGAGAGGAGACACAGGCAGTAGTTCGTTTTTCGGTCGGGATGAGAACGGATTCCACAATCAGGCCGTCATGAAGACGTACGGCATTTTTTACGGTTCCGTCGTTGCTGCGTTGCATCTGGTCGACCATAATATGGTTGATTACATAATGTTCTTCCAGCATTTGCCGTGTTTCCTTGGAAATGTTGGTCATATCCTCAAAGGTATGAGCGCCCTTGCTCCAAAGCCACTCGTAAACCTGGTTACCACGGAATGCTTTATCGCCTTGCATGGCGAAAAATTCTCGCAATTGGTCCTTGCTCAAGGCTCTTATGTCTTTTTTTTTGGTTTCCATTGCAATTGCAAAAGTAGGTTATTTTTAGGTTTCGCCAATCCAGAGGCGTCGCGACATGAATTATTATTGCCACTAAATGTCTGCATTAGCGATTACCCATCCCTATTATTTTAATAATCTAGAAATCGTGAATGCTTCGCATTTGAAGGTGCATCCTTTTACAGCTTTTAAGAACTGCAGAAGACAAGCGAAAAGTAGGACCCTCCCGATAGTTATCAGGAAGGGTAATGCCATAAAAAAAGCCTTGCATATACAAGGCTTTAAGAATATTATAATTGATATTATATAATCAACATGGCGTCGCCATAGGTATAGAAACGATATTTTTCCTTTACTGCTTCTTCATATGCCTTTTTCATAAAATCATGTCCTGCAAATGCCGAAACCATCATCAACAAGGTTGATTTTGGGGTATGGAAATTGGTAATCATGCAGTTGGCAATACTGAAATCGTACGGAGGAAAAATGAACTTATTGGTCCAACCGGAAAATTCGTTGAGCATTCCATTTGAAGACACGGAGCTCTCAATGGTCCTCATGGTAGTGGTCCCCACGGCACATATCCGTTTTTTGTTCTTTTTGCCAGTGTTGACAATGTCCACCGCATGTTGTTCAATAAACGCTTCCTCACTGTCCATTTTATGTTTGGAAAGATCTTCTACCTCAACCGGATTGAAAGTTCCCAAACCTACATGCAGTGTCACTTCTGCAAAATTGATCCCTTTGATTTCCAAGCGTTTCAATAAATGTTTTGAAAAATGCAAACCGGCTGTTGGTGCTGCTACTGCTCCTTCTTTTTTAGCAAAAATGGTTTGATAACGTTCTTCATCTTCCGGTTCAACATCCCTTTTGATATATTTTGGAAGTGGTGTTTCGCCCAGTTCTGTTAATTTATGACGGAATTCCTTGTACGACCCATCATATAAAAAACGTAGGGTACGACCTCTAGATGTGGTATTGTCAATGACTTCTGCCACAAGGGTATCATCATCGCCGAAATACAGTTTGTTACCAATTCGTATTTTACGTGCTGGATCTACCAAAACATCCCAAAGACGTTGCTCTTGATTAAGTTCCCTTAATAAAAACACTTCTATCCTTGCTCCTGTTTTTTCCTTATTGCCATATAAACGAGCAGGAAATACTTTGGTATTATTAAGTATCATGACATCGCCTTCATCAAAATAATTGATTACGTCCTTGAAAGTTTTATGCTCAATGGTTTTCTTTTTTCTGTCGAGAACCATCAAACGGGATTCATCGCGGTTTTCTGCTGGGTGTTCTGCCAATAATTCTTCCGGAAGTTTAAAACTGAAGTGGGATAATTTCATAAGAGGGTTTTTTGCAATTTCCAATTGGATGGAAATCTTTCTGTTTTTCAAGTTTGCAAATATACAATCTCGAAGTAGGGGTTGTCAAGTAAATGGGGGATTATTATTCTGTTATGATAAAACCAATGGATTTTAGGTCTTCCCAAAAGGTGGGATAGGATTTGGAAACGACCATGGCATCTTCTATTTGAATATAGGTTTTCAAAGCCAATGGAGCAAATGCCATGGCCATTCTGTGGTCGTTGTAGGTGGAGATGGATTCGACCTCAACCTTCGAATGTTTAGAATTTTTCGGGAAATCAAAAATGTCATTTGCTTTTAATGTCAAACTATCATCTGAGACATCTATCTCTGCATCCAGTTTTTCCAGTTCTGTTTTTAGTGCCAAAAGTCGATCGGTTTCCTTTATTTTTAAGGTATGAAGCCCTGTTAGATAACCACCAATGCCGAGTCCGAAGCAAGTGACTGCAATAGTTTGTGCGATGTCGGGAGCATTGTTTAGTTCGTAGGCCACAGTTTTAAGTTGGCAGTTTTCAATTTTTTTTATGTTAATGGAATTTTGTGCAAAAGTAGTCTGAACTCCAAAATCATTATAAATGTTGCACAAAACTGAATCGCCCTGTAAACTGTTTTCATTATAGGATGATAGCTTTATCTCTATCCCAATGTCGCTTAAGGCAACAATACTATAAAAATAGGAGGCTGATGACCAATCGGATTCCACGACTAAAGTCTGTGGTTGGAGATTTGTTGTTGGAGGTTTGACGCTTATTTTATTATCAACAAAGGACGTACTAATTCCTATTTTACTCAATAACTCCAAGGTCATGTTAATGTAGGGAACCGATGTTATTTCGCCTTCCAGAGTAAGTTCCAAACCACTCTCAAGCTTTGAGGCGATGAGCAATAAAGCCGAAATGTATTGACTGCTTATATTGGCTTTTAAACTAACTTTATTATTTTTAAGCCTTTTCCCTTTTATTCTTAAAGGTGGACAGCCTTCTGATTCTGTATAAGTGATTTCAGCTCCCAAATCGTTCAATGCATCAACCAAAACTCTTATTGGGCGCTCTTTCATTCTTGATGAACCTGTGAGAATGACTTCGCGTCCTTCTTGAGTTGCGAAAAAGGCGGTGAGAAAGCGCATGGCTGTGCCTGCGTGATGGATGTCTATAATTTTTTCTTGGGACTTGAGCGCCGTTTGCATGACCTGGGAGTCATCGGAATTTGATAAGTTCACAATATTAATCTGTGGATATAATGCCTGAAGCAACAGCATTCTGTTGGATTCACTTTTGGAACCCGTAATCGTTACCGAACTTGAATTTTGGATTTTAGATTTATGGAGCGTTAAATTCATTCGATTTATGATTGTTGATTTACGATTTTTTAAATTTAAACAAAAAAAACAGCTAAATCCGACCAACTCAAATTCTAAACTTTGAACTTTGAACTTTGAACTTTAAAACCTATTTCAACTTTTGGTTGCCATGGTGCCTGTCGTGGTCCCGCTTCGTTTTTTTGTCCATTGTTTTATCGAAAGCAGCTTGCAGATCAATCCCTGTTTGATTTGCCAGACATAATACCACAAAAACGACGTCGGCTAATTCTTCTCCCAAATCTTTGTCCTTATCACTTTCCTTCTCGCTTTGTTCGCCATAGCGTCGGGCAATGATGCGTGCCACTTCACCCACTTCTTCTGTGAGCTGCGCCATATTGGTCAATTCGTTGAAATAACGAACGCCATGTTCCTTGATCCAATCATCGACAATTTTTTGAGTATGTTGGAGATTCATTTTATACTTTCTTGAGCACCACTTTTTCCATTTGTTTTTCTATCATCCGTTGATAGAAATCTTTAAAGGCATTATAATCATCTGCTAAGATAAGACTTCTGTTTATTTCAACAGCTATTGTAAATTGAAGATAATTGCCGTTTTGAGAACCCAAAAATGTGAATTCACCCTCTGAATCCTTAAATTTAAGTTTAGAACTTACTGGCATGGATTCCACAACGTATCCATCCGGAAGCTTTATATTTAGCATATATTTATCAGCCATGGGATAGACAAAATCTATGGGATATTCTCGAGTGTTCTCCTTAAAGGGATTTTCAGAATCCAACAGAAAAAGAAGCGGTGAAAAATACAATTTGTCACCTAGTTGCTCAACTGCATCGGTTATATTAAACTCATAAGACTGCGTAAGTGATTGGTTAGGGTTATATAGATTGTCGATGACCAGATTAGTCACCTCTAAATTGCCATTATTTTTTTCAATATTGACTGTTAATTGATCCATATTGAAATTCTCAAATTTTTCCCTAAACCGCATTGCATGATAGTCGGTAAACTGATTTCTTATTTTCCCATTTGCCGAAAGATCGTCCTTAATTTCAATCATAATTGAAATATTTTCTTTGGATAC
>JBGTDZ010000038.1:0-3565 GCA_041748055.1 Aquaticitalea sp. | reverse complement strand
ACTTGGGACAGAGCGTTTCCTTGAGTGCCACAGGCGCCAGTTCCTATTCATGGAACACAGGAGCGACCGGTCCGACCATCAATGTCAGTCCAACGGTGACAACGAATTATACAGTAACAGGAACAAACGCCAATGGATGTAGCAATACAGATACGGTAAAAGTGACCGTACAGACGGGAACTACCAATGTCACGGCAAATGCTGGCGAAGATCAGTATATTTGCCGTGGAGAAACTGTGACATTGATGGCTTCAGGTGGAGATACTTATTTATGGTCTACTGGTGAAAATTCCCAAAGTATTACGGTTACGCCCGATTATACTGCACATTATTCAGTGATGGTTTATATAGGTACAGTACATGATGAAGATGATGTTAGCGTGTATGTGTCCAATAATCCGAATGTGAATATTACAAATGGAAATGAAGCCACGATTTTACGTGGTGAATATATAACACTTTCTGCAACAGGTGCCAACTCCTATGAATGGAACAACGGTGCGACCCTTCCCAATATAGCAGTAAATCCAATAGTCTCGACGACTTATACCGTAATAGGGCGTACAAATAATTGTTATGCTTCACGAAGTGTAGAAGTAAAAGTTATTCCAACCGTTACAGCGGTTATAGGTGATGATCAAACAGTTTGTTTAGGAGAGAAAGTGATATTGACCGCTTCAGGAGGTGATGAATTTTTATGGAGTACGGGTGAAACTACTGCCAACATTGCGGTAATACCCACTGAAACTTCCGAATACTCGGTAACGGTATATAATGAATTGGATTATGACACCACAGAAGTCATGGTTTTTGTTAATGATTGTTCAGAAGTTGAAACCACTGATGAAGTTGAACCTTTTGAATTCTTGGTATTCCCGAATCCAACATCTGGCAACATAAACATTAAAATTTCCGGATTACTCCAGATTTCTTACATTACACTGTCTGATCTTTCTGGTAAAATTTTATTCCAAGAAATAATTTCGACAACAGAGCAAATAGGTTTTGAAAAAACAATTGATCTTTCAAATTATGCCAACGGACTTTATTTACTAAAGTTGGTTGATAATAACTTTATCATCACAAAGAAAATTGTGGTTAATAAATAATTCAATATAAACTTGGTCTAAATGTGCAATTTATTTTTTTAACAGTATTGATTCAATAGTCGCCAAGGAATCACAATTTTTTACAATCAATTCAAAAGTATTTTCTTTGAAGATGTTATTAATTAAGTAAGTATTGCACTCCTCAGATTTAGTGTCGCTTTTGGTAAAATTAACCGTTCCATATCGGATTAAATTGGATACAGTTAGCGTATCCATTTGATATACTTTCATATTATCCATCGCTTCATCTGAATACTTTTTTGACTTGTTTGCAATATTTTTTGTGGTTCTGGAATTTGGGCCATAATCACAAGAAGTTTTTTTTCCCTGTAAAAAAAAGGCAAGAATAATAAGTCCAATGGAAAAGCCGCCTAGATAATAGCCAACGCGATGTATAAATTTCATTAAAATATGGTTTCGTTTTAATTGAATCAGAAAATCAACAAACTGGCATCGGTATATTTAAGATCAAACCAATCCCCAATCGATTTACTGGTTAAAATTCCGTGGTAAAAGTACAACCCATTTTTTAACCCTCTATCAAAACGAAGCGCATTTTCTATGCCTCCATCATCAGCAATTTTTAAAAGGTAAGGTGTGAAGATATTACTAATGGAAACAGAAGCAGTTCGGGAATATCGCGCCGGGATGTTGGGTACACAATAATGCGTAATGCCGTTGTAATCGAAGGTAGGATGGTCGTGTGTAGTGATCTCGCTGGTTTCAAAGCACCCACCCATATCAATGCTTACATCAATAACAACAGATCCGGCCTTCATACAGTTGACCATTGCTTCTGTTACAACCACAGGTGCTCTGTTCAAGCCTCTTACCGCTCCAATAGCCACATCACATCTCTTTAAAGCTTTAATGAGATTTTTTGGCTGTAGTGTAGAAGTATATAAGGTTTGACCCAAATTGGACTGAACTGTCCGAAGTTTACTTATGTTATTGTCAAAGATTTTTACGTTGGCTCCAAGACCAATGGCAGATCGAGCTGCAAATTCTCCTACCGTCCCAGCGCCAATGATAACAACTTCTGTAGGAGGCACACCGCTGATATTCCCAAACATCAAACCATTACCGCCATTAATATTGGAGAGTAATTCGCCAGCAATCAATATGGAAGCAGTTCCGGCTATTTCACTCAATGCCCTTACAGCAGGATAGGCACCATCTTCGTCTTTTATAAATTCAAAGGCTAAGGCTGTAATACGTTTGGAGGCCAAGGCTTCAAAATATTTTTTGTTTTGGGTTTTGATTTGCAATGCAGAAATAAGCAATGTCTGTGGATTGATCAGCTTGATTTCATCCAAGGAAGGTGGCTCAACCTTCAATATAATAGGGGAGGAGTAAACCTTTGCAGTGTCCCTTGTAACCTCTGCGCCAGCCTCGCTAAAACTTTTGTCTTTAAAATTAGCACCTTCTCCAGCTCCCGCTTCTATCATTACGCGATGACCGTTGGTAACCAATGCCGAGACTGCATCCGGTGTCAAACAGACCCTTTTTTCCTGAAAATGAGTTTCTTTGGGAATGCCAATAAAGAGCTCTCCTTTTTTCTTGAAGATTTCCAAAGTTTCTTCCTGTGGTAGTAATTGGGCTCTGGTGAATGGCGATAACTGTTTGCTCATTGAGGTTGTAATTGGAAACTCAAATTACAAATAATTATTCAATTGCAGACAGCGAAGTAGAAATTAAAAATACTGCCTAACCTTGTCCCAAAAAGTGATGGGCTTTATCATAAATTCTTGTTCCAGTTCTTCGAAAGTTTTATCAGCATCATTCAATTTGTTGAACATTTTTGCTCTAATTAAATAAAGTGAAGGAATGACAATGGCCATCATTGGCAATAAATAGAGAAACTGATTTGAATCGGCGAACTTTAAATCATCATTCATAATAATGATTATTTGGTAAACATACATGGCTATTGGAACAAGTAGGGAATGATACCACCAGTGTCGGCAAGTAAAAAACCAAATAAACAATAATAGAAGAGGAACTAATTTATTTGTTAGGGTGTAAGCTAGTACGTATAAACTAGTGTAATATTGGCTTTTATATGTAAACCAAGAAGTGCTCCAAACTTCCTTGTCTGGAACACTTTCATAAATTGTAAAATAGTACGGAGTCAAAGCAATAATGACTCCAATCAACACTCCTAGAACAATGGTCTTATTTCTGACCTTGCCCTGGGACCATGATTCTTGATTTTTCAATTGCTGTTGTTGATTGCTCATTTAGGTCAATTAAATTTGTAGCAGAAGCTGCAAATAACATTCCACCGAACAATGCGATCGCGATAATGTACTTTTTACTTGTTTTCATAATTTCAAGGGATTTAATTAATTAATTATAACCCAAAAATACCATGAAGATCAACTTACTTGATTACCATCAAATGTTAAAATTTGTTGATTTGTTACTCAAAAAGTTACGGTTTTTCCGTAAAACGC
>JBGTDZ010000037.1:0-15018 GCA_041748055.1 Aquaticitalea sp. | reverse complement strand
GAATGTGGTGTGCCAAGGTTGCTGTAGTTGTTTTGCCATTGCTTCCCGTGATTCCAACAATGGTGGCATTGGTGTATTTTGAAGCAAATTCAATTTCAGACACCACGGGAATTCCTTTTTCTCGAATCAGTTTCACTATGGCAACCATATCTGGAATCCCAGGACTTTTCATCACCAAGTCGGCATTCAGGATTTTTGATTCAGTATGCTGATTATCTTCAAATTCAATCTCATTATGTGTAAGAACGTCTCTATATTTTTCTTTGATTGCTCCTTTATCAGAAACAAATATTTCGTAACCTTTTGCTTTTCCTAAAAGGGCTGTTCCTATGCCGCTTTCTCCTCCTCCCAATATGACCAATCTCTTTTTTGCCACGAATTCACGAATGTTTTTTGTTAAACCTTCAAGGTTTTGGAAACCTTGCAGGTTAGATTCCTTTCCTGATTATCTTATTTTCAACGTTACAATCGATACTATCGCTAGCAAAATCCCTACAATCCAAAAACGAGTGACGATTTTACTTTCGTGATATCCTGATTTTTGATAGTGATGATGCAATGGTGACATCTTGAAGATGCGCCTTCCTTCGCCATATTTTTTTCTCGTATATTTAAACCAGCTCACTTGCATGACCACAGATAAATTTTCGGCCAAAAAGATGCCGCACAACACTGGTATCAACCATTCTTTTCTAACTGCAATCGCAATTACCGCAATGATGCCACCTATGGTCAAACTTCCTGTATCTCCCATAAACACTTGTGCCGGATAAGTATTGTACCAAAGAAACCCTATGAGTGCTCCAACGAATGCAGTTATGTAAATAGTGATTTCTTCCACCCGGGGGATATACATAATATTGAGGTATTCGGAAAAAACGATATTACCCGAAACCCATGCAAAAATCCCAAGTGTAAGCACAATAATGGCGGAAGTTCCGGCTGCCAATCCATCAATGCCATCTGTTAAATTGGCACCGTTGGAAACAGCCGTGATTATAAAAATGCTAACCAATATGAAAACAATCCAAGCATATTTCTTAAATTCTGGATTTATCCAAGTAATCAGTTCAGCATAATCGAATTCATTTTCCTTTACAAATGGAATGGTCGTTTTAGTCGATTTTTCATCATAATGGAATAGCTTCTCCATTGCGCCATCAGCTCTTATACTTTCTTGCTGTTGATTTTGGGGCAGTTCTTCCCTTACAGTGACATCCGGATGAAAATAAAGAGTTGCTCCTACAATGATTCCAAGTACTATTTGACCCATCACCTTGAATTTTCCCTTTAGACCTTCTTTGTCCTTTTTGAATTTTTTAATATAATCATCAATAAAACCAATAGTGCCCATCCAAAGCGTGGTAACAACCAAAAGGATAATGTATATATTTTCCAACTTTGCCAATAGAATCACCGGAATCAAGGTCGCCAAAATGATGATGATACCACCCATTGTTGGTGTACCAGCCTTTTGGACTTGACCTTCCAATCCTAAATCCCTGATGGTCTCTCCCACCTGTTGCTTTTGTAAAAACCTGATGATGCGTTTACCGAATATTGTTGAAATGAGCAACGACAGGATAATTGCCACCGCACCTCTAAAGGTCAGGTACCCGAAAAGGGATGCTCCAGGAATCTGGAAATGCTTTTCTAAATATTCAAAAAGGTAATACAGCATTTTTGGTTTATGGTTTTTGGTTCTTGGTTCTTGGTTCTTGGTTCTTGGTTAAATCAATTCTTAATTCTCTACAATTATTTTTGTAATTGTTTTAAAAATTCCTCCACTATTTTATAATCATCAAAATCGGTTCGGACTCCCTTCACTTCTTGATAAGTCTCATGACCTTTACCTGCAATTAATATGATATCATTAGGTTGTGCCATTTGACATGCTGTCTTTATGGCCTGTTTTCTATCCACGATTGACACTGTTTTCTTGAAATTCTGAGGTTCTACGCCTTTTTCAATATCCTCAATAATGTCTTCTGGAACTTCACTTCGTGGATTATCACTGGTAAAAATAACTTTGGTGCTCAATGCTGAAGCTATGTGTCCCATTTTTGGACGTTTGGTTTTATCCCTATCGCCGCCGCAACCAATTACTGTAATCAATTCTTCGTTTTTGGTTCGGATACTGTTGATTGTTTCCAGAACATTTTGAAGTGCATCGGGTGTATGGGCGTAATCGACAATGGCCGTAATCTTTTCATTGGAAATAAAATATTGGAAGCGACCACTGACACTCTCCAACTCACTTATTAACCTAAGGTTTTCAACTTTTTCCAATCCCAATAATTCCGCAGTGGCATAAATAGCAAGAATGTTATAAGCATTAAAATTGCCTACCAATCGCGTCCATACTTCATTGTCATTGATTTTTAACAACAATCCGCCAAATTGATTTTCTAAAATGTGTGATTTGTAATCCGCATAGGATTTTAAGGCATAGGTGAACTTTCTGGCTTTTGTGTTTTGAAGCATCACCAGTCCATTCTTATCATCAATATTTACCAATGCAAAAGCTTCTTTTGACAAGTTGTCAAAGAAGGATTTCTTCACATCCCTGTAATCTGCAAAGGTTTCGTGATAATCGAGATGGTCATGTGAAAGGTTTGTGAAAATACCACCTTCAAATTTCAGTCCTTCTGTTCTATTCTGATGAATTCCATGCGAACTCACTTCCATAAAACAAAACTCAACTCCCTCATCATTCATCAATGTCAAATATTTATTGATGGTCAAAGAATCAGGAGTAGTATGTGTTGCTATATACTCGGAAGTGTCGACCATTATTTTTACAGTTGACAGCAAGCCGGCTTTAAAACCTGCTTTTTTGAACAGTTGATATAATAAGGCCGCAACAGTTGTTTTTCCATTTGTCCCGGTAACGCCAACCAATTTTAGATTTTCGGAAGGGTTTTTATAATAATTGGAAGCCATGAACGCCAAGGCTTTACTTGCACTGTCAACTTCTATATAGGTAATTCCATTTTTAAAAGCTGCCGGAAGTGTTTCACAAACTATAGCAATCGCTCCATTTTCAATCGCTGTATCAATAAATTTATGACCATCTGCAACGGTACCCTTGATGGCAACGAACACATCATTTTTGGAAATATTGCGGGAGTCAAAATCAATGGCGTTGACTTGCACACTGGTGCTACCAACAACGGCATTGATAGTAACCTTGTATAATATGTCTTTTAATTCTTTCATCAACTATTTAAGACTATAGTCTGATTTCTCATTATTCTAACTCCTTTTTCGATGGATTGCTTCTTAACGATCCCGACACCTTCCACCTTGACGCTCAATCCCATATTTTCCAACAATGCCAAAGCATCCATAGTTGGCATCCCCGTAACATCTGGCATGATTGTCTTATAATTTTGGGCGATATCATAATAGGCTTCAAATCCTTTTTCAACAGATGCATTGTTGATTTCTAAGGATTTAACCTCATCAGTCATTGGAGTATCTGTAAAGATCTTTTGGGCAATTTTTTTAAATACTGGCCCAGAAACGTCCGCACCATAGTATCCGACACTTTTATCGGGTTCATGAATGACCACAATGCATGAGTATTTTGGATTTTCAGCGGGAAAATAACCAGCGAATGATGAGATATAACTTAATTTTTCCTTTTGTGCATAATCCTTCTGACATGTTCCCGTTTTTCCTGCCATGGAAAAATTGGGAGAATACAATTTATGTCCTGTTCCGTTTTTGTGTTCGACCACATTTTTGAGCAATTGCCTTACCTTTGAAAGTGTTTCCTTGGAGCAGATTTGAGGATTTATGACTTCCTTTTTAAAAGGCACTATGGTTTTGTCAAACTCACGCACTTCTCTTAAAAATTGCGGTTTCACCATTTCACCATCATTGGCAATGGCATTGTAAAAAGTCAATGTTTGTAAGGGCGTAAAAGACACGCCATACCCATAAGCCATCCATTGCAAAGCGATACCACTCCAACGTTGTTTGTTGCTTGGATGTGGTATAATTGGGTCTGGTTCGCCAATGAGTGGAAGATCTAAATTATTATTTAAATTCATGGCATACAGACGTTCCACGAATTTTTTAGGTTGATTTTTATAGGCTTTGTCAATTGCTGTTACAATTCCTGTATTGGAAGACACTTCAAAAGCCTTTGCTATGGAAATTTTTCCATAACCACCTTGCTTGGAGTCACGTACTTTTTTTCCATAGAAACTCAAAACTCCCCCATTAGTATCAACGACATCACTGGTATCGATCACTTTGTCCTCCAAGGCCGCAGTAATAGCCATCAATTTAAAAGTCGAACCTGGCTCATGGGATTCCCCAATAGCATAATTCAACCGTTCATAATAATAACCATCAGCATTCCGTCCCAAGTTTGAAATTGCCTTGATTTCCCCAGTTTTGGTTTCCATAACGATAACACAACCGTGGTCTGCCTTGTATTTTTCCAATTGTTCCAGCAATGCATGGTGCGCTATGTCCTGAATGTTCACATCCAAGGTTGTATACACATCATATCCGTCTTGAGGTTCAATTTCATTATAATCTGCTATAGGTTTCCATTGACCTTGACCAATTTTTTGCTTCATACGATGACCATCCGTACCGCGCAAATATTTCACACCGAAAGCACCATCGATACCTGCCCTGGTTACATTCCTTGCGTCGTCAATTCGTTCATAACCAATGGTTCGCTGTGCAATTCCTCCCATCGGATGCTCTCGCTTGGTGGTTTGTTCTACAATCAATCCACCTTTGAAGGCCCCAAGATTCAATAATGGGAAATTTCGGATTCTGGTGTAATCGGTATAGTTGATATTTCTTGCAATGAGATAATATCTGTTTTTATTGGCCCTGGCTTTTCTTAATTCATTTTGATGGTAAGTTGATGTTTTGCCGTTATATTTTGAAAGTGAGTCTGCCAAAGGCTTCAAATATTTTTCAAAGGTTTTGGACAAAGGTGTCAAAGCATCAAACCGAATATCATATTTCGGAATCGAAGTAGCCAACAAACTACCATCTGATGCATAAACATTCCCTCTATTTGCAGGAATGACCACGTTCTTGACGGTTCTATTTTCAGCCAAGGCCTTGTATTTATCGCCTTGAACAAACTGAATAGTGAATAGTTTGAAAACCACGGCAATTGCAAAAACAAACATGATGCCTGCCACAAAATACAATCGGTTCAATATGCTCTTTTCGGTAACTGCCACTCAGGTTATTCTTGGGATTTTACATTTATTTTTTGCGGTGGATTTTCTGAAATGAAAATTTCCTTTTCTGCCATTTTTTCAACAATTCCAGACTCCATTTTCAGCCTCATTAATTTAGAACGACCATCAACAAAGGCTGAGCGCCATTCTTTTACTTCGTTGTTCAATCGTGCAATGTCGTGGACCTTTTTGTCCGCACTATGTGAACTCGCTATCATGATAATTGCCAAAAAGGAAATGAAAAGGATGATTCTCCAATTTTTGAATGAATCATCACTGATTAAAAATTTCCCTTTTAATATGCTGAATAAGTTATTTTTCATAAACCCATCTATCCTTTGGATATCTGATTTAACTTTAATTATAATTTCTCTGCGATTCTCAATTTTGCGCTTCTAGCCCTATTGTTTTCTTTTATTTCCTTGTTTGATGGAACAATAAGTCCGCCGACTTTTTGTAATGGGACTTGAAAATTCCCAAACACATCTCTTGTTGGCTCTCCATCAAACAATCCGTTCCTTATGAATCTTTTTACCAATCGGTCTTCCAGAGAATGATAGGAGATGAAACTCAATCGTCCACCTTGTTTCAATACTTCTGGTGTTTGGGCCAGTAATTCTTTTAATGCTTCAATTTCTTGGTTTACTTCAATTCGTATGGCCTGATAAATCTGAGCCAACACCTTATGTTCGTTTTTATGTTTTACGAACTTCTTCAAAACTTCCTTGAGCTGTTCGCTCGATTTTATTGCGCCATTAGTACGTTCGTTGATAATTACGTTGGCCATGGCTGGGGCTTGACGCAATTCGCCATATTGCAACAACACCGCTTTTAGTTGATCTTCCTCATATTTGTTGATGACATGATATGCGGATAATTGACTCTCCTGATTCATACGCATATCCAAATCTGCCTCAAAACGGGTGGAAAACCCGCGCTCGGCGACATCAAATTGATGCGAAGACACACCAAAGTCTGCCAAAATTCCGTCTACTTCCTTCACACCATAAAAGCGTAAAAAACGTTTCAGAAATCTAAAATTCTCGATTATCAATTTGAACCTTTCGTCATCAATAATATTTAAAAGAGCATCTTTATCTTGGTCAAAAGCATACAGTTTTCCTTTTGAACCCAAACGTTTAAGGATTTCTCGGCTATGGCCGCCGCCTCCAAATGTGACATCAACATAAACCCCGTCTGGTTTGATATTTAAACCATCAACAGTTTCTGTAAGTAAAACTGGATTATGATATTCCATTGTCATCATCTTGTCCCATGACATCTTCGGCTAAATCTGCAAAGTCGCCTGTAGCATCATCGATAGCCTGTTCGTATTTATCTTTGTCCCAAATTTCAACAATGTTGATTGCCGAAGACACGACGATATCTTTCGTGATGTCAGAAAAAACCATTAAATCTTTGGGAATCAATAGGCGACCAGTATTGTCCACCTCAACCATTTTTACTCCAGCAGTAAAACGCCTGATGAAATCGTTGTTTTTCTTTTTAAAGCGATTGAGTGTATTCATTTTCTCCATCAAGGCATTCCACTCAGTCATTGGATACAATTCCAAACATGGCTGAAAGACAGCTCGCTTCAAAACAAATCCATCTTGTAACATAGGCGTCAACTGCTTTTTTAATGCAGCAGGAAGCATGAGCCTACCTTTAGCATCCACTTTGCATTCGTATGTTCCTATTAATGTATTCAAACTGATGGGTTTCGAGAGTTGATGACTACGATTCAAATATATCGAAAATATTACCACTTTTTACCACAATTTACCACTTTTGTTTATAACTTTTGATTTTGAGGCGATTTAAAGCTGAAAATTTGAATTAATTCATTTCATAATAGACTGTTTTACAATTATTTACAAAGTGGTAAAATTTCTAGTTTTAAATGTCGAAAACTATTACTAAAGGAAACTTTGGAAGTCTGATCAAAATAAAATTATATTACCCCGAAATACTTATATTTGTTTTTTAAGGTAGACCAACCAATCTATGAGATACAGATTAAAAAAGGAGAAGAATTACAGCTATATTGAGGAAGGTGAAGGAAAACCCATCATCATACTTCATGGTTTAATGGGAGGATTGAGTAATTTTGATGCTGTGTTGCATTATTTTGGTGCGAGAGGCTACAAAGTGATTATTCCTGAATTACCCATCTACAAAATGTCGTTGTTGAAAACCAATGTGAGAAGTTTTGCCAAATATCTTCATGATTTTATTGCTTTCAAAGAATTGGATAATGTGATTTTGCTCGGAAATTCTCTTGGTGGTCATATTGGTCTGTATCATACCAAATTGTATCCCGAAAGAGTAAAGGCCTTGGCAATTACCGGAAGTTCAGGATTATACGAAAGCGCAATGGGGGGTGGTTATACTAAAAGAGGAGATTATGAGGTCATAAAGAAAAAAGCCCAAGACGTATTTTATGACCCGGAGGTGGCAACGAAAGAAATTGTGGATGAAGTCTATGAAACCGTAAACGACCGAAGTAAATTGATAAAAACCTTGGCAATCGCCAAAAGTGCCATTCGACATAACATGGCCAAGGATTTGCCAAAAATGAACCTTCCAGTCTGCATCATATGGGGAAAGAACGATACGGTAACACCACCAGATGTAGCAGAAGAATTCCATCAATTATTGCCGGACTCAGACTTGTTTTGGATTGACAAATGTGGCCATGCTGCAATGATGGAGCATCCTGATGAATTCAATGAGGTTTTGGATGGATGGTTTCAGAAGAGAAAACTTTAGAAGCTGGAAGCACGAAGTTGGAAGCCATATGAAGTTGAAATCGAATTTGAAATTGATTAATAAGCCTTATAATCTTTGCGTAAAACCTTGCTAAGGCAGCGTTAAAAAATAATTGATATAAGAAATTCATCCAAAAATTTCATTCAATAATATTCTGCAGACTGAATACTGCAACTGAAGCTTACAAAAAATGCTGATAAAAACTGCTGAATTTATAACGAGCAATTCTGAAGTGGCAAAATGCCCCAAGGATACTTTGCCTGAATATGCCTTTATAGGCCGTAGCAATGTTGGGAAGTCTTCATTGATTAATATGTTGACCAATCACAAAAACTTGGCAAAAACTTCCGGACGACCTGGAAAAACACAACTTATCAACCATTTTTTGATCAATAAAAATTGGTTTTTAGTGGATTTGCCTGGATATGGATATGCCAAGGTCTCAAAAACAGCAAAGAAGAAATTCCAGAAATTTATCACGGATTATTTTGAAAGACGGACTCAACTGGTAAATGCGTTTGTGCTGGTGGACATACGTCATGAGCCACAAAAAATCGATTTGGAATTTATGGAATATATGGGCACAAAAGGCATTCCATTTTCCATAATTTTTACCAAAGCTGATAAATTAAAACCTAAAGTCATCGACCGAAATGTTGAGGCTTATACACAAGAGCTATTCAAAACTTGGGAAGAAACACCTACTTATTTTATTACATCATCTACATCATCGGTAGGGCGCGACGAAGTATTGCAGAATATTGATGAGACAAATCAGGAGATTAATGCGCTAAGGCAGAATTAACCTTTCACATCCAATGCATCCCTCAAAGCGTTTCCAATCAACATAAACGCCATCACCAATAACATAATGCAAAGCCCTGGAATCAACGCCAAATAAGGTTTCCCTAGAATTATATAATTGTAATGGTCCTTTATCATCGCTCCCCAACTGGCCATCGGGGGTTGGGCACCTATTCCCAAAAAACTCAACCCGCTTTCAACCAAAATAGCTGCCGCAAAGTTGGCGGCAGAAATCACGATGACTGGCGCCATAATATTGGGTAGAATGTGTCTAGTAATGATTCTGTAATCATTAAAACCCAAAGCTCTTGCGGCCGTAACATATTGCATTTCCTTAACACTCATGATTTGACCTCGAACAACTCTTGCCACTTCCACCCACATTGTAAGCCCGACGGCAATAAAAACTTGCCAAAAACCTTTACCGAGCGCCAATGTTATGGCTATGACAAGCAACAGTGTGGGAATCGACCAGGTCACGTTGATAATCCACATGATTGCGGCATCTACTTTTCCTCCATAATATCCAGCTAAACTTCCAAAAAAAATTCCTATGGCCAAGGAAATAAAAACCGCAATAAATCCAATGAAAAAAGAAATCCGAGCACCTATCAATATCCGGCTCAAATAGTCACGGCCATATTTATCAGTGCCAAAGAGGAAAGTTTTTTGCTTGATATATTCTTGATAATTCTTTTCGGGAAAATTTGACAACGGCATTTGTTTGGTTACTCCTTCCAAACCATCGGAAGCATATTCTGTATAAAACAATTCATCGTTTTCGATTTTGTAATTGGTAATTGGAATTTCGGTATCTGTATTTTTGGTCCCAAGGAAAAGTTTTGAGAAAAATGTTTGTGGATTTTCCAACTCAGAAGGTATGGAAAGCATCTCAACTTTAAATCCCGGTTTCTTGGAATGAATGGACAAATGCATCTGGTTGGCGTTCTGCGAATCATCAGGAGCAATCACATAAGCAAAAATAGACACCAGACCCACTAATATAATAAACCAAAAACTTAAAACGCCCCAAAGGTTCTTCTTGAACTTTTGGAGCGCTAATTGAGATAATGAGCTATTGCCTTTATCCATTTATTGTTTTGTGTTTGTAGCCACTTTTGTTTTTACAGGATAGGAGATTTTTAAGTCATTCAGCACATTCAATGCTTCTTCTATATAAACATCCTCGCTCAAACTTAAATGCCAACGCTCACGTTTTTGCTTTAGAACACTATCTGCAGCCATCAATTTATATTCATAAGACAAGGAAGAAAATGTAAGGTCTGTTTTGTAATCGGATAATTTTTCAAAACGCTTGGCCTCTTCCTCATTTAATTTCATTTGAGCTTTATATTCAGCATAATTAAGTGGGTAACTTTCTCTATCTCTTATTTTTTTTACCCATTGTGCATTTTGGTCAATCAACTTCAATTGTTCGTTGCTTGCCATGCGATCTTTACTTTTTTGAATGGTTGCGGAATAATCAAAATAATTTTCGAAAATATTATAGTCAACGGCATCAATTTTATCCCAAGCCAATGGATTCTCTTGGTCTTTTTCACCCAAATCAATATAACTATATCTATCTGGCACTACAACGTCACTTTTAACACCTTCCAATTGCGTAGATCCCCCATTGATTCGGTAAAACTTTTGGGTGGTAAATTTCAGGGCTCCCATATCACCATTGGTATTATTTCTTACCATGCGGTTAAGATCCAAAACATTTTGAACCGTTCCCTTTCCATACGTTTGCTTACTTCCTATTACAATGGCACGTTTGTAATCTTGCATGGCTGCAGCCAATATTTCCGATGCCGAAGCTGATAGCTCATTTACCAAAATCACCAATGGACCATCCCAAACAATTGATTTGTCCTTGTCCATTAGGACTTCTTTATCTTCTCCTGCCGTTTTTACTTGAACTATCGGGCCATCCTTGATAAACAATCCTCCCATGTCCACAACAGTTTGCAAGGAACCTCCTCCATTATTTCTCAAATCGAGAACCAAACCTTCCATGCCTGCTTCTTTCAATCGTTCAATTTCAAGTTTAAGGTCAGAAGCCGCATTGCGTTTGTTATAATCTTCAAAATCTACATAAAATTTAGGGAGATTAATGACTCCAAATGTCTTTCCGTCTTTAATGACAGTTGAAGACTTTGCGTAAGTTTCTTCAAGCTCGACAACGTCTCTGGTTATGCGTAAATCCTCAATATTTCCATTGACTTTTTTCAATGTTAAGATGACATCTGTTCCCTTTGGACCTTTAATCAATTTTACCGCATCATCTAGACGCATTCCCACAACGTTTACTGCAGGTTGGTCATTATCTTGTTTTACTTTTAGGATTTGGTCCCCAACTTCCATTTCATTTTGTCTCCATGCTGGGCCTCCACTAATGATTTCCATTATATTTATAACATCCATTTTTTTCTGTAAGCGAGCCCCTATGCCTTCAAAATTTCCAGACATGGCAACATCAAAACGATCTTTGTCTTCTGGAGCAAAATAAAATGTGTGTGGATCAAACTCTTCCACAATCGCATTGATATAGACAGAAAACCAATCTTGTCGTTGCCTGTCATCAATAAAATCATAGAGCTCATCCAAAGATCTTAGCGTGATGTCCCTAGCTTCGTTTTCCAAATCTACAAATGATTTTTTTTCAGTTGCTACTTTTTTATCGTCCTCGGTTTCACCAAAAATGGTTTTTGCCCTTTCAACATCCTCTTTTGGGTCTTCCGTAACTTTATCAATTCCCAAATCATTTATGGATTCCATCTGTTTCATGTTGGAATAAGTATTTTCCTGTTGTGAAATCAAATCATCATAATTGGCTATCGTAGAAAATTTAAGCTGTTGTCTCCATCTTTCTTTCATTTCCTTTTTGGAATTAACATACTTTAAATTTTCATAGTCGGTCGAAAAGT
This sequence comes from Aquaticitalea sp., assembly GCA_041748055.1. Lineage (GTDB taxonomy): Bacteria > Bacteroidota > Bacteroidia > Flavobacteriales > Flavobacteriaceae > JBPOFM01. Next base: position 3,287 of record JBGTDZ010000037.1, on the reverse strand, counting down.
CCTCTTTTATATCAAAATTGAAAGGCACTTCAAGCACTTCCTTGTACATCGCTTTAGATTCTTCCAATCGTTGTAACAAACGTGCGTTGGTCAAATTAAAAAAACTGATGTCATAAGCTTTTATCTGGTCATCCAATTCATTCTGGTACACTCTAAATTCTTTGATATCAGATTCATAAAAATAGCGTTTGAATGGATCTAATTGTTCCAAATAATCATTAAATACTTGTTGCGAAAAATCATCATTTATATCTTTCGGATTAAAATGACCTTGCTCAAGAACATACGTAATGAGTTGTATGAGTAACTTGTCTTTATCAGGATCATTGAATTTTTTTGTAGTAAAACCGCATGAGGCAAACGCCATCAACAACACCAATAATAGCAGTTTATAATTCCTTTTCATTGCTTTCATATATTTGGGTATAAATTATCTATAAAACTTTAGAGACTTGTACTTATTGTGTAATGGTTTAAAAAGTGATTCTTATAATTTTTACTAAAGTAAAAGAAAAAACCATGCCAATAAAAACTGGGTTAATAATTTTTTGTTAAAGCCAGCAATATAGGTAATTCCAACGTAAATTATGTATTTTAGCGACTTGAAAAATTTTCGCCTATGCCCAAAAAGCCACTTATTTTAGTAACCAACGACGATGGCATCACTGCCCCTGGAATTAGGGCTTTGATTGAAGTCATGAATGAAATTGGGGAGGTAGTGGTTGTAGCTCCCGATAGTCCACAGAGTGGTATGGGTCATGCCATTACTATTAATTCCACGCTTTTTGTTGAAAAAATAACTGTTGCAAAAGGGAAACAAATAGAGTATAGTTGTTCAGGCACACCTGTAGATTGTGTAAAACTTGCCGTAAAAGAAATTATTGGAAGACGTCCCGATTTATGTGTCTCGGGAATCAATCATGGAGCCAACTCTTCCATAAATGTGATATATTCCGGTACAATGAGTGCAGCACTTGAAGCAGGTATTGAAGGGATCCCCGCCATAGGCTTTTCACTTTGTGATTACAACTGGAATGCCAATTTTGAACCCGCAAAAGAACATATTAAAATCATTGTGGAAAATGTTCTCAAACATAGATTGCCCTCTGGTGTAGTGCTAAATGTAAATATTCCGAATCTCTCTAAGAAGGACATTAAGGGTGTGAAGGTTTGCAGACAGGCCAAAGCCAACTGGGAAGAAGAATTTGACAAGCGAAAAAATCCCCAAGGAAGGGATTATTATTGGTTGACAGGGAAATTCGTGAATTTGGATGAAGGTGAAGATACAGATGAATGGGCCTTGGAGAATGGCTATGTATCTGTTGTGCCAGTTCACTTCGATATGACAGCCCATTATGCGATTCAACATCTCAATAGCTGGAAACTTAATGATTGACGAATCACTATTAACCATTTTTAATGGTATTTAAATTTATTTGATAAATGATTAAGAAAGAAGTATTTATTGGTTTTATTGTCGGGATAATTGCCAGTACAATCGGACTGATCATTGCAATTTTCATTTTTGGAAATGGAGCAGGCATTGGAACCTCTATCAAACAATCTATTGCAGATGATTTTTTTGGGAAACTCGTGAGTATGGGTGCCATACTTAATTTGATTGCTTTTTTTGGGTTTATTAAAATGAAGCGCGATTATAGGGCAAGAGGTGTTATTTTGGCAACGATTTTAGTTGCCATTTTGACCTTTTTGGTTAATTTTATTTAAATAGGATATAAGAATCTAGACAAGAGAACAAAGACTTGATAATGATGTTTGCTCAGTCCTTTGGCTTTTTTATTTTTTCTTTATTCTTCATTATTTTTTCTAAATCATGAAGTACTACATCATCGCTGGCGAAGCCTCTGGAGATTTACATGGTGCCAACCTAATGAAAGCCTTGATACAACAGGATGTCAATGCGCAATTTAGGTTTTGGGGTGGCGATTTGATGAATAAAGTAAGTGATAATCTTATCAAACATTATAGGGATTTAGCTTTTATGGGATTTGCAGAAGTAGTGATGAACCTCAAAACCATTACTAAAAATCTATCATTTTGCAAAGCAGATATCCTAGCCTTTGATCCAGATGTGATTATTTTTATTGATTATCCCGGATTCAATCTTCGTATTGCCAAATGGGCAAAACAAAAAGGGTATAAAACTCACTATTATATTTCGCCACAAATTTGGGCTTGGAAAGAAAACCGTATCAAAGACATCAAACGCGATGTGGATAAGATGTACGTCATTTTGCCATTCGAAAAAGGGTTTTATGAAGATAAACATAACTATCATGTGGCGTTTGTAGGTCATCCATTGATAGATGCTGTTGCAAATAGAACACCTATTGATGAATATCAATTTAGGTCAACTCATGGTTTGTTGGATAAACCAATTATTGCCTTATTGCCCGGAAGCCGAAAACAGGAAATCAAAAAAATGCTGTCTGTTATGTTGAGCATTTCCAAAAACTATTCCGATTATCAGTTTGTGATTGCCGGTGCGCCGAGTCAGGAACGAGCCTTTTACCAGAAATTCATCAAAAAAAGCAATGTGTCATTTGTTGACAATAAAACCTATGATTTGTTGAGCATGTCATCGGCTGCCCTGGTTACTTCGGGGACTGCTACTTTAGAAACAGCGCTCTTTAAAGTGCCGCAGGTTGTGTGTTATAAAGGCAACTGGATTTCCTATCAAATTGGAAAACGTGTCGTGAATTTAAAGTATATTTCACTCGTCAATTTGATAATGGACAAAGAAGTGGTAACCGAATTGATTCAAAATGATTTCAATTCAAAAAGATTAAAAAAGGAATTGGATGCCATTTTGAACACAAATCGAAGAGAACAAATGTTCTTGGATTATTTTGAGTTGGAAAAGAAACTTGGAGGACGAGGAGCAAGTGAAAAGACTGCCAAATTGATTTTTAACGCCCTGAAAAATTAAAGAATTCAATGAGAAAAGTTATTTTTATTTTATGTTTAACGTTTTGCTTTTATAGTTGCAAATCATCAAAACAATCACGAAAACTTTCAGATAGTAAAATCTCTACCACTAGGCCATCCAAACCCATTATCGACCAAAATGATTCGAAAGGAAATCGCACAGCTTACCCATCTCTAGGTGATCCTGATCCTCGTGATAATTCTACTTCAAAAACCGCAGAAAAAATAATCGATTATGCCATGAAATTTGAGGGAGTACGATATAAATATGGAGGCACTGATAAAAAAGGTATGGATTGTTCGGGTTTGGTAACCAGTGCCTTCAGTAACGAAGGGAT
>JBGTDZ010000036.1:0-3689 GCA_041748055.1 Aquaticitalea sp. | reverse complement strand
GGTTGGATGGAGTTTGACAATATCCCAATTATTTCCTACGTTTCTGGTGCGGTAACAGGAACCTTTGTGATGTTATATTTGTATATTTTCTTTTTTGATAAAATAAAAAGTAAAAACTTCACATCCCAAAAAAATATGAATTACATCATTGGCACTATTACTGGATTGATTGCAGCAGTTACATTGATTAATATATTAATGGAATTGTGATGAAGCATGAAACCCTTAGCTTTTTTGATAAAGTCTATGAAGTTGCAAAACAGATTCCGTATGGTCGCGTCACGAGCTATGGGGCGATTGCGAACTATCTTGGAGCTGGACGTAGTGCCAGAATGGTGGGATATGCAATGAATGTTTCACATGGGAAAGATATACCGGCACATCGTGTTGTCAACAGAATGGGTTTATTGACAGGGAAGCATCATTTTGATGGCACCAACTTGATGCAACAATTATTGGAGAGCGAAGGAATTAAGGTCAAAAACAACCAGATACAGGATTTTGGAACATTGTTTTGGGAACCCAGAAAAGAATTATGAGCATTTATTTTCTAATTCTTAAAATAGATTAATAATTATAATAATCAAAGTATAGAATTCCTTAATCCTAACATAAAAAACTTCAAGCTTCCACCTTCTGTCTTCAATCTTTATTGAGTATATTTGCACTTTAGAATAAATCTAAATTGCGAACATGAAGTTGAATAAACAAGACATTTACAAAGCACTCGAAACCATTTCTGCGCCAGGCGAAGGACAGAATATGGTAGAAAGTGGTGCCGTAAAAAATATAGTGACTTTTGCCGATGAGGTCATCGTGGATATTACTATTTACAACCCCAGCCTTCAAGCCAAGAAAAAAACCGAAGTGGAAATCATGAAAGCCATTCACGATTTGGTCTATGAAAAGGCCAAAATTATCGTGAATGTGAAGGTTGATGCTCCGGCCAAGCCAGCCACCAATGTGATTAAAGGGAAGCCAATTCCTGGCATTCAAAATATTGTTGCCGTAGCTTCTGGTAAAGGCGGTGTTGGGAAATCAACAATCACTGCAAACCTTGCTGTTACGCTTTCAAAGATGGGCTTCAAAGTTGGTATTTTGGATGCAGATATTTATGGGCCATCCATTCCAATTATGTTTGATGTTGAAACTGAAAGACCTTTGGCGGTCAACATTGATGGAAAATCTAAAATGAAGCCTGTTGAAAATTATGGGGTGAAGATTTTGTCGATAGGGTTTTTTACCCAACCCAACCAAGCTGTGGTTTGGCGTGGACCAATGGCCGCAAAAGCCCTGAACCAAATGATTTTTGATGCACATTGGGGCGAGCTCGATTTTATGCTTATCGATTTACCTCCTGGTACGGGCGACATTCATTTGAGCATTATGCAATCACTTCCAATTACAGGTGCCGTGATTGTAAGTACACCACAAACTGTTGCACTGGCTGATGCAAAAAAAGGGGTCGCAATGTTCCAACAAGAAAGTATCAGCGTTCCTGTATTGGGAATTATTGAAAATATGGCTTATTTTACACCTGAGGAATTGCCGGAAAACAAATATTATATCTTCGGAAAAGAAGGTGCCAAACATCTAGCGGAAGATATGCAAGTGCCATTTTTAGGTGAATTGCCTTTGGTGCAAAGCATCCGGGAAGCAGGAGATTTTGGTCGTCCAGCAGCTTTGCAAACTGCGACATCTTTAGAACTAGCATTCGAGGGAATAACCAGAAATGTGGTCGAGGAAGTGGTGCGACGCAACCATGATTTGCCCCCCACAGAAGCAATAAAAATAACCACAATGGCTGGATGTGCAGCGGTAAAAAAATAGAGGATGACAACTGAAGAGTTAAGAGTGAACATAGAAAAAGCACTGGACGAAATACGTCCTTTTCTGCAAAGTGATGGAGGTGATATTTCATTATTGTCCATCGAGGACGATAAGTTGGTTAAAGTGCAATTGGAAGGTTCTTGCGTCGGATGCAGTGTTAACCAAATGACTTTGAAATCAGGGGTAGAAATGACCATAAAAAAATATGCACCTCAAATCGAACAGGTGATTAATGTTGTTTCATAATTCTTGCGAAAGCATGAATCTTTAACTATTTTCAAAGTCGAACAAATAAGAAAGAATAACATAATCTGCATAGTTTTCACAACTTTGTGGCTTTTAATAAAATAGGAAAGTAGCAATCATGTCATGAGATTCCTGCTTTCGTAGGTATGAAATGATTAAAACCGATATACTCATTATAGGCGCAGGACCTACAGGCCTGTTTGCTATATTCGAAGCTGGATTGTTAAAATTAAAATGCCACTTGATTGATGCCTTGCCTCAAGTTGGTGGACAGTGTTCTGAAATTTACCCCAAAAAGCCAATTTACGATATTCCAGGCTTTCCAGAAATATTGGCTGGTGAGCTTACCAATAATCTTTTGGAACAATGTAAACAGTTTCAACCTGGATTTACACTTGGAGAGCGAGCAGAGACCATTGAAAAACAAGAAGACGGAAGTTTTATCGTTACCACAAATAAAGGCACAGAACATCAAACTTCCGTAGTTGCAATTGCGGGAGGTTTGGGAAGTTTTGAACCGCGTAAACCCTTGATAGATAATATTCATTCATTTGAAGATATTGGTGTGGAGTACTTTATCAAAGACCCAGAATTTTACAGAAATAAGCGTGTGGTCATTTCTGGTGGAGGAGATTCGGCTTTGGATTGGAGTATCTTTTTGTCTGATGTAGCTTCTGAGGTAACCTTGATTCATAGGCGAAATGAATTCAGGGGCGCACTTGATTCCGTTGAAAAGGTACAGCATTTAAAAAACAACGGAAAAATTAAATTAGTGACCCCAGCTGAAGTCATTGGGATTATTGGCGACTATAAATTGGAAGCTGTAGTGGTCAGGGAGTCTGACAAAATACATATAGATAAGGAATATGTAATCGAAACAGACCATTTTATTCCACTGTTTGGGTTGTCGCCAAAATTGGGACCAATAGGCAATTGGGGGCTTGATATTGAGAAAAATGCCATTGTCGTTAATAATGCTTTGGATTACCAAACCAACATTCCTGGAATTTTCGCCATCGGAGATGTCAATACATATCCGGGAAAATTGAAACTCATTCTTTGTGGATTTCACGAGGCGACCTTAATGTGTCAAGCTGCCTATCAAATTATTAATCCCGGAAAGCGCTACGTCCTAAAATATACGACCGTAAGCGGTGTAGATGGATTTGATGGAACCCGCAAGGAAGCTCCAAAACAAGTGGTTAAATCTATTGATTAAAAGCCCCTTTGTCCTTTGGACATTTCCCCAAAGGGGGAAAACTATTTGAGAGAAAACAGACCTTTAATGCTTGCAAAACCTTGTAGGTTTGAATTATATGATACAAGACATCAACATAAAGATAGTAGATAGAGAAGGTGTTTCTCATGAAATCCTGGCTCCTACCGACATGGCAATGAATTTGATGGAAGTCGTTCGATCATATGAATTGGTTCCCGAAGGAACTATCGGTGTCTGTGGCGGCATGGCAATGTGTGCTTCCTGTCAATGCTATATTTTAAATGATATCGAACTGCCCGAAATGCAAGATGATGAAGAAGCTATGCTTTCCGAAGCATTTTATGTAAAAGAAAATTCAAGATTGGGGTGTCAAATTTATATTACCCAAGAGTTG
>JBGTDZ010000035.1:0-2098 GCA_041748055.1 Aquaticitalea sp. | reverse complement strand
TTATAAATGACTTGGCGCAACAGCAGACTTGGCTGCACCGAATTCGGAGCATTTGGATTGGTGTTTATTTCCTCAAAATCCTTTGTACAACCTGAAGTTAACAAAAGACTGATAAATGCGAATGTATAGAGTGTTTTTTTCATGTTCTTAAATTTTAAAAATTAACGCCGACTTTAAAACCAATGCTTCTGGTGGTTGCATAACTCATGTCTTCAACACCACTGACAAAACCATTTCCCTGAACGGCCAATTGCTCTGGGTCGACATGCGGATTTTCCGTGAAGACGAATATGTTGTTTCCTATAATCGAAAAATCAAGATTTGCTCCTTCTTTCAATCCTAAAAATCCATCTTTTAAATTCATGGAATATCCAAAAGAGAACTGACGCAATTTCAAATAAGATGCATCATACGTATTATTTTCCTCATGGTTTCTGTCGTAAAATTGTCTGTAATAACTTTCCGCTGAAATGGCAGTCGTATTTGTTACATATACAGGATTATCTGCAGTTCCTGTGTTGATAATACCTTGTGCCACAATACCTTCTTCTGGTCGAAATGAAGTTTCTTCCAACTGTCCACCAACTGTTGCCAAAGCTCTAGTTCGTGAGACAAATTCGCCGCCTTGTCTCCAATCGAAAACAAAACCTAAACGCCAATTCTTGTAATTGAAATTATTGCTCCATCCCAAAATAAAATCAGGATTATAATTTCCGATTTTTCTCAAGGTGTTGTCTGCGATGTAACTCCCACTGGAAGTTAAAATAAAATCGCCATTCTCATTTTTTAGATAGCCTGTTCCATAAATATCACCTATACGTCCACCTTCCTCTACTTGAAACCAAACCGTCTGGTTGGCACTGTCGTAAATTCTGCTATACGAAAGTGTCAAACGGCCATTCGCTTGTGGTAAATCTGTAATTATAGAACGATTGGTACTGAAATTAAAACTACTGTTCCAATTAAAATCTTCTGTTTTGATAGGAGTAATGCCCAATACAATTTCCACACCTTGTGTATTTACTTTTCCACCATTGACTACTTGTTGGTTGTAACCTGAGGAAATCGCAATTGGCAAGGAAATGATTTGGTCTTCCGTGGTTGCGTTATAATAGGTAACATCAACATTTAACTGGTCTTTAAAAAAGCGAACATCAGCACCAAATTCATACGAAGTTGTTTGCTCTGGCCTTAAATTGGCATTTGGAATAAAGTTTTGATTGCTAAATGTTGGTTGCCCATTGAAAGGTGTTTGCGACACAAACGCTCCTGATGTTTGATAAGGACCAGTGTCATTACCAACTTGCGCCACACTAGCTCTTAATTTTGCGAATGAAATGACGTCTGGTAATTCCGTAACATTTGACACGATGAAACTTGCCGATGCCGATGGATAGAAGAACGATGTCCCGTCTATAGAAAATGGCGTTGCCAAAGCACTTGACCAATCATTTCGTCCGGTAATATCCAGATATAAAAAGTCTTTATAGCCAAATTTCGCAATCCCGTAGAATGAATTGATGCGTTTTTGCGATTCAAATTGAAAGACTTCAATGGGTGAAGCCGCATTGTTCAAATTGAAAATACTTGGTTGCGCCAAACTTGTTGTTTGCGATTGTTTTGTGGATGCCGTTTGGTCCAATCGATTACCACCAACGGAAATATCAAATGAAATGTCACCAAAAGTAGTATTGTAATTGATAAGAAAATCCGTATTCACCTCACGATAGAAAACGTCGTGTTGAGCATAAGCACCTTTTTTAAATCGATTGCTGCTATAGTTTCTTAAAAATTCTCTTTTTTCGCTGGAATAATCCATTCCAGAACGAACGGCAATGCTAAAGTTTTCTGTGAAATTTTGCTTCACAGAGATATTACCAAATATACGGTCTCGTTCAAACGAGTTCCGATTTTCCAAAAGGGTAAAATATGGATTGTCAAAGAATGTATAATTAAAGGAATAATGTTGAATTCCTTCTAGACCGGGTTGCCAGTAATCCTTCAAACTATTGATGTTTAGAGAACGCGGTCCCCAAGCAACCAATGAATAATTTACATTTTCACTACCATAACCATTGGACGGTCTATTGTCACTGCT
>JBGTDZ010000034.1:0-48261 GCA_041748055.1 Aquaticitalea sp. | reverse complement strand
ACAATAGAAGGGTTGTTATTATTTTTAAATGTTTCATGATTTTTAGATTGTTTCCTGATTTTCATCAGTTGTGTTCAATTGTTTCAATTGTTCTTTCAAGCGATACAACAAATTGAGACGTAATTTTAGATTGTCGATAAGCGCATTCACGGTCAATTCATTGGGACCATTCTCAGTCAACTCCACAGAAAGTCGATTATACTCCTTGTTCAATTCTTCCAACCGCACAATATAGCTATCGAACAGGTCCTTGTTTTCGGGTGTGAGCTTTACATTTGACAATTCGAGATTGATGTTGGCAACATAATAATTCTCCACTTTCTTTAAGTCTGGCGATACATCACCAAGAGATTTTAAGGTAACAACTTGCGCGTTTGGCTGGGTCATCACATCAGGAGTTTTAAAGAATTGAAAAGCCCCAAAACTCAAGCCCATAAGCACCACGATACTTGCTGCGATATTAAAAATACTGAAACGTTTTTTGATTGCGCTTTTGCTTGACGGATTGATGTGTGCAGGAAGTTCTTGCTCCAACTTTTTTAAGAAGCGGGCTTCATGGTCTTTAGGCATTCCATTCTGGATTTTTAAACGATCCTCACTAAACATTTTTTTAAGATCTCGTGCCATTGTACATAGGTGTTAACAGTTCTTGTAATTTTACTTTTCCTCTCGATACTTGTGTGCGTGAAGCGATTTCGGTAATCCCCAGAATTTCTGATATTTCCTGATGGTCATACCCTTCAATCAAATAGAGCATCACCACATATTTATACTTTTCGGGCAATTGCTCTATCACTTTCTTTACGTCTTCAATTGTAATATTGTCTTCTACCAACCATTCGTCATCCGACTCATCGACTACCTTGAGGTGCACCTCTTCCAATTCTTGCAATTGTTGCTTCTTGGATTTTAGTAAATCGATACTTTTATTGATGACGATACGTTTCAACCATGCTCCAAAAGTCACTTCCGCTTTATATTGATGCAGTTTGCTAAAGGCTTTTATAAAGGCTTCCTGTACGATATCTTCAGCTTCCATGGAATCCTTCACAAACCGATTCGCCACCACATACATACCATCGCAATACTGATTGTACAGTTGCAACTGTGCAATACGATTGTTTTGCTTGCATTTTTCAATGATATCGGTTTGAAACATGCTTTGGTTGTGCTATTGGTTAATGGTTTAGTTCATCTTAAGGACGACACAAAAAACAGGATGTTGCAAATTTTAGAAATAATTTTGGAAAACATCATAAATTACTACAAAACAGCGTTACGAAGTTTACACATCAAGCTATTTCAATTATCTTTATGCTTAACTAGACTTAACAGAATCTATAATTATGAACAAGTTGTTAAAATGGACCATCATCACACTTTCGGTCGTCGCATTAGGTTTATTTGTCTATGCCTACTTCTTTGAAGATATTTTCAGCAAAAGGTTAAGTCCAAAAGACACCGTAAAATTTGAATTGAACGACACCCGATTGGAGGTGTTTTATAATAGACCCTATAAAAAGGGTCGGGAAATCTATGGAGCTCTCGTTCCTTTTGATGAAGTATGGCGAACAGGTGCAAACGAAGCGACAACTTTTACCACCAACAAGGATTTGATGATTGAAGGCATCTATATGCCAAAAGGGGAATATACCTTATGGACCATTCCGCATGATACCGTTTGGGATATCATCTTCAACACTAAACAATACCCGTGGGGCGTGGACGAACAAATGCGACCTATGCGCGAGCCACAGTTTGACTTGGTAAACATTGAAGCACCAGTACAACATCTAGATAAATCTGTGGAGCAATTTACGATTGCCTTTGACAACATAACCGATGAATTAAAAATGACATTGGTCTGGGACAAAACTAAAGTAGAGATTCCTATGGATGTTGTCGAAACCCCACAAGAACAGGCTAACAAATAATGATTTGAACCATAAAAACAAATCTTCTGCCCTAAAAGAGAAACAAGGTGTTTCACTACCCGAAACCACCAACAAAAATGCTGTTAAATCCATAAAAGAAAAGCGTCTTACGCAACCGTCAGTGGATGCTTTGGTCAAGGATATTCTCAAAGGTAATATGACCGCATTGAGCCGAGCCATTACCTTGGTTGAAAGTACAAACCCAGAACATCTTCAAAAGGCAAATGACATCATCAAAAAATGTTTACAGCATGCCAATAATTCAATCCGAATTGGAATCACAGGTGTCCCAGGAGTTGGTAAGAGCACATTTATTGAAGCCTTTGGAACTTATTTGACTTCCAATGGGAAAAAAGTAGCCGTCTTGGCAGTTGACCCGAGCAGTACTTTAAGCAAAGGTTCCATTCTTGGTGACAAAACTCGAATGGAAGACTTGGTCAAGGATGATAATGCTTTTATCCGTCCTTCGCCTGCGGGAACTTCGCTTGGAGGTGTAGCCCGTAAAAGTCGTGAAACTATAATCCTATGTGAAGCTGCAGGATTTGACACCATTTTAATTGAAACCGTGGGTGTTGGTCAGAGTGAAACTGCAGTACACAGTATGGTCGATTTCTTTTTGTTGTTGAAATTGGCCGGGGCAGGTGATGAACTTCAAGGAATTAAGCGTGGTATCATGGAAATGGCGGATGCCATCGTCATCAATAAAGCGGATGGCGACAATTTGAAACATGCGAAAAATGCCAAAGTAGAATTCAACAGAGCTTTACATTTATATCCGGTGAAAGATTCAGGCTGGCAACCCAAAGTCCTATTGGCAAGTGCCTTGAAAAATGAAGGTATTTCTGAAATCTGGGAATTGATAGAAGCTTATTTAAAGCTTTCAAAAAATAATGACTACTTCGACCATAAACGCAAAGAGCAAAACAAATTCTGGATGCTTCAAACCATCGACGACCGATTGAAATCTGATTTTTATAACAATTCTGCGATAAAAAAAGAAATAAAGATTCAATTGGAACGGATTGACAATGGAGAAACCACGCCTTTTGCAGCCGCAGAATCGCTTTTGAATTTAAAATCTTAAAAGATGAAACTATTCCATAAAGTAAAATCCATTATACAGCTCATGAAAGATGTGGATTTTAAAGAATTGTCTGAAATTTCAAAGAAAATCGATTTGGCAGCCATCATGAAAACCGTTGGTGAGCTTGATGAAAAACAACTCAATGGCATGATGAAAATGCTGACCGAAAAAAGCAAAAAAGGCCAGCACAAGCTACCACCCATCGATGGCGATTTTTACGATTTGGATTTGAAATTGACCCAAGAACAGCGGGCCGTTCAAATGAAAGTACGCAACTTCATGGAAAAAGAAATCGACCCAATTGCAAACGATTATTGGAAGAAAGCGCAATTTCCTTTGGAAATCATTCCAAAGTTGGCAACACTCAACATCTGTGGTGTCGCATACAAAGGTTATGGTTGTCCGGATATGCCGTTTATAATGGAAGGAATCATTGCTGAAGAAATGGCCCGAGTGGATGTTTCCATTTCTACCTTTTTTGGAGTGCATAGTGGATTGGCCATGGGCTCAATTTATCTGTGTGGCAGTGAAGAACAAAAGCAGGAATGGTTACCAAAAATGCAAAAAATGGAAGTGATTGGTGCTTTTGGACTTACCGAGCCAAACGTGGGCAGCGGCGTAGCTGGCGGTATGGAAACCACTTGCCGACTTGAAGGCGACGAATGGGTCTTGAATGGGCAGAAAAAATGGATTGGCAATGCGACCTTTTCTGATATTACCATCATTTGGGCACGGGAAGAAGTGGCCAATAAAGTGAAAGGTTTCATTGTAAAAAAAGATACACCGGGCTTTACAACCGAAAAAATAGAAGATAAAATGGCATTGCGAACCGTTCAGAATGCCATCATCACATTGAAAGATTGCCGAATTCCCGAAAAAGACAGATTGCAAAATGCAAATTCCTTTGGAGATACAGCGAAGGTTTTAAGAATGACGCGCGCAGGTGTAGCATGGCAAGCCGTAGGATGTGCGAGAGGTGCCTTTGAAAACGCTTTGAAATACACCAAAAAACGACAACAATTTGGAAAACCCATTGCTTCGTTTCAACTCATCCAAAACCATTTGGTGGAAATGCTGTCAAATTTGACCGCGATGAAAACGATGGTCTATCGACTGTCTGAATTACAAGATCAAGGTTTATTGACCGACGAACATGCCTCTTTGGCAAAAGTATTCTGTTCGTTGCGAACGCGCGATGTTGTGAGCCAAGCAAGAGAAGTTATGGGTGGCAATGGTATTCTTTTGGAATATAACGTGGCCCGTTTTGTAGCTGATGCGGAAGCGATTTATTCTTATGAAGGTACCAAGGAAATCAATACCTTGATTGTAGGCAGGGCCATTACTGGTTACAGTGCGTTTGTCTAAAAATTTTCCTTATACCAAGCTACTTGAGCTTTCACACCTTCTAATAAGGTTGTTTTAGGATTATAATTCAAAACTTTTCTCGCCTTATCAATATTCGCTTTTGTACGCAATTGATCGCCTGCACGTTTTGCAATAACATTTAGTTTGATCTTTTTGCCAAGCACTTGCTCAACTGCCTCGATTCCTTCTTGAGTCGTGTGTTCTACTTCTGTTCCTAAATTAAAAATTTCTCCATTCACTTTATCCTCTTTTCCAACAACACTTACCACACCATCAACGATATCGCCCACGTATGTAAAGCTTCTTAAATGAGTATCACTTCCTTTAAACAAAGGGAATTCTTCGTCCTTCAGACCTAAATCTATCAATTTTGTATACATTTTTTCCGGACGTTCTCTTGGGCCAATCACCGAATATAATCGTAAAGAACAGGATTTAAAATTCTCTTCTCGACTCTTTTGAAGCACCATTTGTTCTGCTGCCAATTTGGTAACACCATAATGTGAGGCTGGTTGTGGTGCAACGTCTTCAGGAAAAGTGGCTTCCAAACCATAGATAGAAGACGTTCCTATGTTTACAAATAATTTTAATTGCTTACATGCCATAGCGTAGTCAATTAAATTTTTAGTAGCGATGATGTTATTACTGAAATAATCTTCAAACGTCGAGGTGGTCGAAATTCCAGGTTGTGCTGCAAAATGAAATATATAATCGATATCGATTGGCAATACATCGATGAGGTCTTCAGACCTTAAATCGTGACGAATAATTGAAATATCAAGGTCAGAAAGCGCTTTGGCATTTAGTTCTTTAAGCTCAACAGTGTAATAGGGTGAAAAATTGTCCACACCAATGACTTCATGACCTAACCTTTTTAATCGCTCAGCGGTATGAGAACCTATAAAACCTGCTGCTCCTGTAACTAATATCTTCATTGGATGCTTGAATTGTAAAATAATGTGCAAGTTAGTGCCTTTTTTACAGATTAAATACGCAAATTTAAACTGTTCATCTAAAAATTAATATTTTTGTGGCAACTAACCATATCCAAATGAATTATAGGTTCACTATTGTAGTGCCGGTTTATAATGAAGAAGATAACTTGGAGCGTGTAGAAATAGAACTTCTCAACTATACGAGGATAGCAAAAGTCCCCACCAAAATATTATTTATTAATGACGGATCGAAGGACAGCAGCCAAAATCTCATAGAAGGAATTTGCAATAGAAACCAAAATTTTGAATATATTTCTTTTGAGAAAAATAGAGGTTTGAGCGCGGCAATCAAGGCAGGCTTTGATTTTACGGATACGGAATTTGTGGGATATATCGATTCGGATTTGCAAACGTCACCCAACGATTTTAATCTGCTGCTCGAATATATAGAAGACTATGATTTGGTTACTGGTGTGCGCTCCAACAGAAAAGATTCGTTTGTAAAAAATATGTCTTCCAAAATAGCCAATGGCATTCGACGTGCTTTTACCCAAGACGGTATGGATGATACCGGATGTCCGTTGAAAGTGATAAAAACCGAGTATGCCAAACGCATTCCAATGTTCAAGGGTTTGCATCGTTTTTTGCCTGCCATGGTCATGCTTCAGGAAGGAAAGGTCATCCAGATTCCTGTACAACATTTTCCCCGAATGGCAGGCACGGCAAATTTTGGTCTATGGAATCGCTTATTGGGTCCTTTAATGGATTGTTTTGCCTATTTATGGATGAAGAAAAAGTACATCAATTATAAAATCAACAAACAGAGCGAATGAATCATTGGCTAATTTATAGTGTTGGGTTTGTTGCACAACTGTTGTTTTCTTCGAGACTTGTCATCCAATGGATTACTTCGGAAAAGCAACAGAAAGTCATCACCCCTTCTACCTTTTGGACCCTGAGTTTGGCTGCATCGTCTCTCCTTTTTATTTATGGCTACTTGCGTCAGGATTTTGCCATTATGCTGGGACAAGCAATAACTTATTTTATATATATCCGAAATTTACAATTTCAAGGAGAATGGAAAAAAATTCCACGGTTTTTTCAATGGATACTTCTCTTGGTGCCTTCATTGATTGTGGTGTATTATTTCAACAACCAAAAAATAGATGTGAATATTTTGTTTAAAAATGAAGCCATCCCAGTTTGGCTTTTGATACTTGGAATCGTGTCTCAATTGACATTTACGTTTCGCTTTATTTATCAGTGGATATACTCCGAAGTTAAAAAAGTATCCGCCTTACCTTTTGGGTTTTGGTTGTTAAGCCTTGTTGGTTCCATCCTGATTTTGATCTATGCTGTTTTTAGAAAGGACCCTGTCTTGTTTGTTGGACATGGACTCGGAACCATCATCTATACTAGAAATTTATTTCTAATTCGCCAAAAAAATGCTTAAGGTACTCACAAGCAAACCCATTGTATCGATAGTAGTTATTGTTTTTGTAATGCTCTTTTTTAGTATTGACAATTTGCCAGTGAGCATTATGGAAGCCCGTAATTTTATTACCGCTAGGGAGATGATAACTGATGGCAATTGGCTATTGACCACCATGAATGGTGAAGCTCGCTATGAGAAACCGCCATTGCCAACTTGGATGACAGCTATCTTCGGGTTGATTTTTGGTCTGAAAAGCCTCGTCGCACTTCGATTTCCTGCGATTATATTTGTCGCGATTATCGGGATTTATACCTTTCAATTATCGAAAAAATTAGTTGTGGACAATATCCATAGTTTCATCAATGCGTTGATTGTTATTACTTCCTTTTATGTCATCGGGATTACTTTGGAAGCGCCTTGGGACATTTTTGCGCACGGTTTTATGCTCATTGCCATTTATCATTTGTTTGAACTATTCAAAAAAGAGCAGGATATTTGGAAACATGCGATTTTGGCTGGCATTTTTATGGGTTGTTCGATTCTTTGTAAAGGACCGATTGCGATTTATGCTTTGATGCTTCCCTTTCTTATGGCATTTGGTTTTACATATCGGTTCAAAAATATCAAATCGAAAATCCTTCCACTGCTGGGCTGTATTCTTTTGGCTTTGATTATTGGTGGCTGGTGGTTTGTATATGTACGAATGAACGACCCTCTTACCTTTGAGGCCATTACCGCACGAGAAACGAATAATTGGCACAGTTATAACACCAAACCGTTTTATTATTACTGGAGTTTTTTTACCCAAAGCGGCATCTGGACGATTCCAGCGTTCATCAGTTTATTATATCCGTATCTTAAAAGTAGGGTCTCCAATTTAAAAGCCTATCAGTTTACTTTGCTTTGGACTATTATTGCTGTGATTTTGCTTTCACTCATTCCAGAGAAAAAATCGAGATATTTGATGCCCGTTTTGATTCCATTGGCCATTAATACAGGATTTTATATTGACTATTTAATCAGGGAATTCAAAGCACTGAAAGAAAAAAAAGAAACGATCCCAGTTTATTTTAATTTTGGATTGATTGCTATGATTGCGATTGCATTTCCCATTGCATTATACATTTTCGTTGGGAATACGATACTAGATCAATGGTTATTATTTTCTATCATGGCGGTTATCTTAATTGGTATTGGGACTTTGATAATCTTTCATTTGAAAAATAAAAACATAGCACAAGTTTTTATGATTACAGTTGCATTTTTTGTTGTGATTTTCATATTTGTCTTGCCACTATTAAAACCTGCCATTGCCACTGCCAACAATCCAATTGCAAACTTGGAACAGAAAGAATTAACAATTTATGGTTTCAATGGCATTTCACCTGAAATGATTTGGCACTACGGAGACAAAATCCCACCAATAAAATTGGAAGATGGCACTTATGATTTGCCTTCAGAGGCTAAATTTGGCATGTTGGGAAATATCATCAGTCCTAAAGAATGGACATTCCTTGAAACATACTATAAGATTCAAACAGTGGAGACATTCGATTTGAACACAATTGCGCCAAATTCCAAACGCTATAATGAACGGCTCATCAATGATTTTTATATACTTACGCGGCTTTAATTAATTTTCCGATGAGGAACATGTTCAATTTATAAAAGGCAAAACCTGAAATGGCACCGAAAGTCATGCCCATAACAATATCCAATGGATAATGCACACCGATATACACCCGGCTGTAGGCCATCAATACTGCCCAAACAATTAAAATATACAGGATATATTTAAAGCGGTTTTTTAATGTCAATCCGATAAAAATCGCCGCTGCCATGGTGTTGGACGCATGGCCGGAGAAAAATCCATATTTTCCACCACATCCGGTCCTTACCAATCTCATCCCATCTATTATTTCTGCCAAATGACAAGGTCGCATGCGCTGCAAACCATGTTTGAAAAGATTTGTTGTTTGATCGGTGACCAATACCATCAATGCGACTACCAACATAGTGATGAGCATTGGATACTTTCCAATCTGTCGAAAAATCAAATATAACAATATGGCATAAAACGGTATCCAATTCCATTTTGAAGTATAAGCTAACCAGAAAGGATCCCATGTTTTGGAGCCCAAACTGTTCAAATAAATAAAAAGTTCTGTATCGTACTGTAGGATTTGTTCAATCATTACTCGTTGTATCTTGCAATTTCCCTATCGTAAAAATCGGTTGCCTGTTGAATTAGGTTCTCAGTTTCCGATGCGATTTCCTTTTCGTCGTGATCGTCAAACTCTTCCAACCACTCTACATCGTCGGTTTCCAAATTCAAAATAAAACGTGGAAATTCGGTATGAATGATGTAAATGGCATCGGGATGATCCGTATTGTCGCCTAAGATAAATTTTGGTAAGTCCATTGTTTGAGTTATAAGTTTTAAGTACTTAAAGTGGCTAAAGTTAGCAATAATGTGAAATGTTCAAAGTTCCTAAAATTATTTTCAAACTTTAGACACTTCCAATCTTATTAATTTCTTTGTCAAATAATCAAATCTAATATACAATAAAATCGCGGCACTGGTCAATCCTGCCAACAACCCGAGCCAAATCCCCAGACTTCCCAGAACGGCTTCCTTGCCACAAAAATAACTGATGGGAAACCCTATGGCCCAATAGGAAATAAATGTAATGATCGTTGGGATTTTTACATCCTGCAACCCACGCAAGGCGCCAAGGGCGAGTACTTGCAAACTATCACTGATCTGAAACACGGCTGCGGCTATCAGCAAGGTTGAAGCAATGCTGATGACCTCAGCATTGTCAATGGCATTTGCAGGGTCATCCATATTGACATAAATTTTTGGAAATACATTATGAAACGCCAGAAACATCAAGGCAAAGATGACGGCGAAAATAATCCCCATGAAAAAGATGGAATGAGCAATGCGACGTAATTCCTTGAAATTCTGAAGTCCTTTTTGGTTTCCTATACGGATCATGGCCGTAACACTCAAACCCATAGCCACCATAAAGGTCATTGAAGAGAGATTGAGAGCAATCTGATTAGCTGCTTGTGGATTTTTTCCCAAGGTGCCGCTCAACCAAATCGCTGCAGTAAATATAAGCACTTCAAAAAACATTTGCATGGAGCTAGGAAACCCTTGATTAAATACTTTCTGCAACATGGATTTGCTCAATTCAAATATTTTGATGTGTGTGACATAGGCCTTGGATTTCTGCCTCAATTTCAACAACCACCAGAGAAAAATCAGCATTGCAAAACGGGAGATCAATGTTCCTAAAGCCGCGCCAACGATGCCCATTTCTGGAAATCCAAGTTTACCAAAAATCAATACGTAGTTAAAAAATACATTCAAAATATTTGCCACAATGGTTGCATACATAGGATATTTTACCAAGGACAATCCGTCACTGAACTGTTTGAACGCTTGAAATACAATCAAAGGAATCAACGAAAGCCCTACCAAATCCAAATATGGAATCGCCAACTTAACAACTTCCTCTGGTTGGTCCATAACATACATCAAAGGTTTTGCCAATAGGAGTGACAAGAAAAGCAAAATGCTCAAAACAGTACACAAAAATAGACCATGCTTGAAGGAGGATTTGCCTTTCTCAAAATCGAGTTCGGAATCAGCTTCGGCAACCAATGGCGTTATGGCCATAGAAAATCCGATACCGATGGACATTGCCACAAAGATGAAACTGTTTCCCAAAGAGACGGCAGCCAATTCGGCAGAACCCAATTGCCCTACCATGACATTATCAATCAGGCCAACAAATGTATGGCCCAGCATGCCCAACATCACTGGGGTAGCGAGCTGAAAATTGCGCCTAAATTCTTTGGTATAATTAGAAAAAACCACTTTTAAAAATTAAAAGGCAAAGTTAGTTTTTTGGCTACCCAAATGACAGACTTATTATATATTTTTACCAGATGCAAAATAGTTTGACACCATGTTGTTAACAAAGTATAGGTAAATTGATCTTTGAAATCAAAACAATTTCCTAACTTTACTTTAGACAATTTAGAGTAAATTGATTTCGAGTTCATTTACTGAATTTAAATTAACTGTTTGGAAACGATTTAGCTATAATTGAGAGGGATTCAAAATTTGAAGTTAAAAGTTTCAAACTAATATTGAAAGATTTTTCCCTTTTGTTTTTATGTCTACTAAAAACCTAGAATCTTAAAACTGTAAAATGTGTTTATTTAATTTGTCGAAGTAAAAGCCTATGAAGCGCATTATTACCTACTTAGTTTTTATCATTTACTCCTATACATTCTCACAATCGGTTCAACCCTTTTTGGACACTATTGTCTCTCAATTTCCAAACGTAAGGGATTTGGCAATGACCCAAAACCAGAATGAAGTATTGTTTTCAGCTCAAAGTGTCATGGGAGATATTTCTGTTTTGATCGGCACAAAAAAAGTGAATGACCTATGGCAACAACCTGAAGTAGTATCTTTTTCCGGGCGATATTTTGATTTGGAGCCTTTCTTTGCCACAGATGGTCTGACACTCTTTTTTGTTTCCAATCGTCCTCTGGACCAAACTTCTGAAACTATTAAGGATTTTGATATTTGGTATGTAGAAAGAAAAACATTTGACAGTGAATGGTCTCAACCTGTAAACATTGGAGCGCCAATCAATACAGACATGGATGAATTTTATCCAGCAATAACAGACTCCAAAAACATTTATTTTACCCTTGACAATCTGGAATTGAAACAAAAAGACAATATCTATGTGAGCGAATACATCAATGGCACATACAAACAACCAAAACAATTGGGAAAAAGTGTAAATTCTGAGGGTTATGAATTTAATGCTTTCGTAGCCAGTGATGAAACATACCTAATTTATACGGGTTATAATAAAGAAGGTGGCTTTGGAAGTGGTGATTTGTATATGAGCACCAAATCAGAAAATGGCGAATGGAATCCTTCAAAAAACATGGGAAGCCAAATCAATACCCCCACAATGGAGTATTGTCCTTTTGTGGATGAAATCACCAACACGCTATATTTCACAAGCAAAAGAAATGCCTTGAAACCAACGTTTGAGTCCCAAGTGCATCTGGATGAATTGTTAAAAACATTCAATAGTTATGAAAATGGTTCGAGCAGATTATACAAAGTGTCTCTGGATGGGATTTCTACCATGAAAAATCCTTGATTCCCTGTTTTGCTTGCTCAAACTCATCCAATAAATCTTCTACAATTTTGGATACTGGCTTTATATCATGAATCAATCCAGCAATTTGACCTATTTCCAGTTCACCCTCCTCCAAGTCGCCTTCAAACATGCCTCTTTTTGCCCTTGCCCTTCCCAATAAGGTCTGCAGATCGTTAACAGTTGCTCCCTTTTTATACAAATCCTGAAGGTCATTATAGAACTTGTTTTTTATCATCCTTACAGGCGCTAATTCCTTTAAGGTCAAATGCGTGTCGCCTTCTTTGGAATTGACAACCAAATTTTTAAAATTGGGATGCGAAGAAGCTTCATCACTGGCGACAAAACGACTGCCAATCTGTACGCCATCCGCACCCAAAATCATCGTTGCCAACATCGCCTGTCCTGTCGCAATGCCCCCAGCTGCAATCAATGGAATCTGCAATTGCTCGCTGACCATGGGAATCAATGTTAAGGTAGTTGTTTCTTCGCGACCATTGTGTCCTCCGGCTTCAAAACCCTCAGCAACCACGGCGTCAACTCCTGCGTCCTGTGCTTTCAATGCAAATTTGACACTGCTGACCACATGGATAACTGAGATGCCACGTTCCTTTAACCATTTCGTCCATGTATTCGGATTTCCCGCAGAAGTGAACACTATTTTAACTCCTTCTTCTTCAATGATTTCCATAATACCTTCAATATTCGGGTATAGCAAGGGCACATTCACACCAAAAGGTTTGTTTGTCGCCTTTTTACATTTTTGGATGTGTTCCCGCAAGACTTCAGGATACATAGATCCTGCCCCAATCAATCCCAAAATACCGGCATTGCTGGAAGCAGAGGCCAATCTCCAACCACTTGCCCATATCATTCCAGCTTGTACTATGGGATATTGTATATTAAAAAGGGAAGTTATTTTATTTGACATTTATTGTTTGATCAATTTTACAGAAATTGACTCTTGTTCGGATTGAAGGTTCAAGATATATAAACCCGAAGCAAATGAAGCAATGTCTATATTTTCTTGAGACATTGTCAAAGTTTTTTGCAAGATCAATTTTCCAGTGACATCAAAAATAGTCATTTGCGAAGTTTCAAAAGTTGACGGTAATTGAAGATAAAGCATATCCTTTACCGGATTTGGATAGACTTTTACCGTTTCAAAATTTGCTTCTTCGACGGACAAGGCATTGCTCAGAGCCAATCCGAAATCTGGAATGCCAAACCCCAGTAAATAGTCAGGGGAATTATATTGTGAAGCAGATTGTCTTATATATTGTTTGATTTGATCAATGTTTAAATTTGGCAAGGCCTGCATCAAACAAGCTACTGCGCCGGCAATGAGTGGCGAACTGAACGAAGTTCCATTGGTAGAGGAAATGACGTCATTCGGATTTACTACAAAAGTGCCCAAAGCCCTAGCCACCACATCCGGTTTTTGGGTGGGTTGGATTGCACTGCCCTGAGAACTGAAACTTGCATAATTCCCCTCAGCATCGACACCACCAATCGAAAAAACACCTGGAGCATCAGCTGGCGCAATTACTACTTGCCAAGTGTCGTTTCCAGAATTTCCCGCTGAATTGACAACTAAAATGCCCTTTTCGGCAGCTATGTTTGCTCCTCTAGAGATAAATGCAGTCATACCATCCATATCACTTGGCGTATAACTATAGTTTGGATTGTCATAAACTGTGTATCCCAGCGAAGAATTGATGACATGCACCCCTAGACTGTCTGCCCTTTCCGCAGCTTCTACCCAATAGCTTTCCTCCACGGGGTTTTCTGATGCGGCATCTTCCGTGCGAAATAAATAATATGAAGCATCGGGTGCAGTACCAACGTATGCGTCTTGAATATATGCAGCCATGGTACTCAAAACAATGGTTCCATGCGTGTTCCCAGCATAAGCATAAATGTTTGGAGTCCTGTCCACAAAGTCATATGCATCCAACAAATCGCCATTATCCCTCAATCTTTGAAATGCTCCCATTGTATTCACATTTGGGAAACCCGAATCCAATATAGCAATGACAATGCCTTCGCCCGTATAATCCAAACTGTGCAGGGCATCGATATTGATCATCTCCACTTGGTTTTGTGCAGATCCGTAGTTAAAATCGACTAAGGTTGCCTCGTCTTCAAATCTATTGTGCTGTTGTAAACTACGTCCTGAGGTATCCAAACTGTTATCAGCAAAATCAATTGTAGCCACAAAAGACAAAACTGTCAAAGCATTTATATCTTCTTCACTTCCTTGCACATGCACCGCATTGAACCATTTGGATTTTGCCAAGACCGTGATCCCTGTTTGGGTTTTTAGTTGCGCAACATAATTCTCGTTGACAGGCACATCGCGCGTGTCAATGGCGATGCCATGGGCATTTTTCCTGTTGATGGCATTTTGGGAAAGTATGGAAATCGGATTTTGAATGGAAGCTGAAACGTTTTCTTTATCAGTGAGATAAATCCAAGCATCCTGTTGTGCAAACATCACAGTTTGAAAGCTCATTAGGATGAGTAAAAGTAATTTTGTTTTCATTGGGATAATTAAAAACACCTTGTCATGTCCTGAATGAAAAGGCCATCATAGCAATGCAATTTAAGAAATAACTCCCGAACCAACTAATTCACCTTCCAAATACCAAGCTACGAACTGTCCTTCTGTTATGGCTGATTGACATTCTTCAAACTCCACATACAATCCGCTGTCAACCCTATGAATTGTTGCATTTTGCAGCGGCTGACGGTAACGGATCCTTGCTTTAACAGACATGGTTTCATCTATTTTCAATGCCAAATCTTCACGTATCCAATGTAATTCATCCTCTTTTACAAATAATGCTTTTTTCAACAAACCTGGATGCTCTTTGCCTTGACCGGTATAAATGACATTATCCTCGACGTCAGTGTCAATAACAAAAAGTGGTTCAATTGTGCCTCCGACTGCCAAGCCCTTGCGCTGACCTTTGGTAAAATAATGAGCGCCTTGATGTTTGCCCATAATTTTGCCATCCGAAATTGAATACTCAATTTTTCTAGATAAATATTGTAGTTTTTCCTGTATTGTAGAAAAAGTGGGGGCTTCTTGATGATAGAAATTTTGATCCTCTGAAATTTCCACAATCACACCTTCCTTTGGCTGCAATTGCTGTTGAAGAAAATCGGGTAGTTTTACTTTTCCAATGAAGCATAAGCCTTGAGAATCCTTTTTATTGGCTGTTACCAAATCCAATTTGGTTGCAATCTCCCGTACTTCGGGTTTGGTCAACTCCCCAATTGGGAATAAGGATTTTGACAATTGCTCTTGTGACAATTGACAAAGAAAATAGGATTGATCTTTGTTGTCATCAACACCTTTCAGCAATTGATAGACTTCTTTTCCATCCTTTTGAATGGTTCCTTTTCTGCAATAATGGCCTGTGGCTACGAAATCTGCTCCCAAATCCAAGGCAATCTTCATAAAGACATCAAACTTGATCTCGCGATTGCAGAGGACATCAGGGTTTGGGGTACGGCCTTTTTGGTACTCGTTGAACATATAGTCAACGATACGTTCTTTATATTGTTCGCTCAAATCAATCGTTTGGAATGGAATTCCCAGTTTGTCGGCAACCAACATGGCGTCATTACTGTCATCCAGCCAAGGACATTCGTTGCTGATGGTTACAGAATCATCATGCCAATTCTTCATGAACAGTCCGATGACTTCGTAACCTTGCTCTTTTAACAAAAAGGCTGCAACGCTCGAATCCACACCACCGGAAAGTCCTAATATTACTCTTTTCATGCAGCAAAATTAAGAATTATTTCTCGCAAAGGAGAAAAGGAACCTTTAAATGACTTTAAATGACCGTCATGAATGAAAACTGAGACTGAAAACTGATCATTGGGATTACTGCTTCTTCGGATTTTTACTGTTAATGGTATAGTCTTTTTCTTCCTTGAATTCACCATTCTCGTAGTATTTCCAAGTGCCGTATTTTTTGTCGTTTCTATAACTACCTTCCGCCAGCATTCTGCCATCACTGTCATAATATTTTGCCATGCCGTGAAGTTCCCCATTGTTATATGTAAATTCTTTTAGAACAGTTCCTTTTTCTGAGTACCATGTGGAGATGCCATCAATTGCTCCATTTACATAAATCGCCCTTTCGGCAACTTTTCCATTCTCATAATATACCAATTTTTCACCTTCCAGAATCCCTCTGTCATTATAATTCTCTGTCATCAAAATTCCTTTGGATTTATTCTGATAATACACCCAGTTTCCAAAGTAGATCTTATCCTTCATCATGCCTTCGCTGATTAATTTCCCTTTGGAAGAAAAAAACTTTACATTGATGTTATCACTATCAGGCAGAAATTCACGTGTCGCACTTAACTTGCTTTTACCTTCAACTAGTTTGTAGAATTTAAAGGTTCCAACTTCCTTGCCGTTCTCAAATGCGCCTTCGTATTTTGGTTGATCGGTTTTTTCAAAATTCTTTTTCCATACTCCATGTCGCTCACCGTTATCATTTAATTGATTGATGGACTGCGCCCTAACATTTGTTAAAATTAATGTTAAAAATATATTTAAAATGATATTTTGTTTAATCATTATGTAAATTTGTTAGACAAAAATTAATATTAACTCTATTTAAAACTCAAAACAATGAAAATTATTTCAAATTTAACAAAGATTATACCAATACTTTTAATGGTATTTATATTTTCATCATGCAGCGATGATGACGATAACTCAACACCTCAACCACAAGAATTAACAATTGTGGAAACCGCACTGGCGACACCCTCATTAAGTAGTTTGGTAGCCGCATTGCAAGCAGCCGACGGCAATTTGGTCAATGTACTGAATGGAAGTGGTCCATTTACTGTTCTGGCCCCAACTAATGCAGCATTTACTGCCTTTCTTTCGGCAAATGGATTTGCAAGCTTGGAGGATGTACCCACTAATGTACTTTCTCAAATCTTGTTGAATCATGTGATATCAGGCAATGTATCTTCAACTGATTTGGCAGGATTGGGTTCAGGTTATACTACTACGAACGCTACAGGTGCAGGAGGAAATCCAATGAGTATTTATTTTAATACTTCAAGCGGGGTTAGATTTAATGGCGTATCGTCAGTAAGTACAGCTGATGTGATGGCATCAAATGGAATAGTGCATATTGTGGATGCAGTTATAGGACTTCCAACCGTTGTTACTTTTGCCTTGGCAAATCCTGCATTGACCAATTTGGTTGCAGCTTTGCAATCAGCCGATTCACAAACGCCTTCTCCAAATTTAATTGGAACCCTATCAGGAACTGGTCCTTTCACGGTCTTTGCTCCAACAGACGCAGCTTTTGGAAATTTGTTATTGGAATTAGACCCTTCAGGCAACACTGGCTTGGGTGACGTTCCACCAGCAACCGTTCAAGCTGTTTTATTGTATCACGTTGTAGGTGCCAATGTACGTTCTAGTGATTTAACGTCTGGTGCGGTGCCAACTTTGGGAGGCAATATTACATTGGATGCTTCTAATTTAACCCTTACTGATGCCAATAATAGAGTAAGTAACATTATCCCATCACTTGTAGATATACAGGCCAGCAATGGCGTAGTACACGCGATAGATAAGGTTATTTTACCGCCACAATAAATGAAAAAGAAAGTTTTTATTGTTGTTTAGTTGATTAGTTACAAAAGACAGAGCCTCCAATATTTTGGAGGCTTTGTTGTTTTATGTGAATGTGTTTAATGATGTATCAACTTCTAAAATATTTTACAACTGCCAGGATGAACAGTCCGATGCCAATTGCACCCAAAATATTGGATGCCACTTTATTCTCTATCCATTCGTTAATGACATTAACCAACATGAAAAGAATAACCAAAAACATGGGATCGTTGAATTTTTCTTTTTTGATAGTTTTTACTTCTTACGTTTCTGTTGTGATTGTTTTTGCTGCTCTGCCTGCTCCATCATCTCCTGCATTTTCTGTTGGAAACGGTTCTGTTTTTTTGGTTTGGCTTTACTCACCTGAATCTGTGCATGGATTTTATCTTCATCCAAGATATAATTCTTGATGACCAACAAAATTCCGATACTGATTAAATTGGAAATGAAATAGTACAAACTCAAGCCTGATGCATATTGGTTAAAGAATACCAACATCAATATCGGGGAGAAATAAATCATGTACTTCATTATTTTTGTCATATCAGGCATGCCTTCCTGTACAGGCTGTGCTGCCATCTGATCTCCTGTGGTCATTTTCATATAGAAGAAAATTGCAATGGCCGCCAAAATTGGGAACAAACTCACATGGGCACCATATAACGGAATTGTGAAAGGCAGTTGGGCAATTACATCATAGGACGATAAATCGTCTGCCCATAGAAAACTTTTCTGTCTTAAATCAAACGCTGTTGGGAAGAACATGAACAGGGCATAAAATACTGGAATCTGCATCAGTCCTGGTAAGCACCCACTGAAGGGACTTGCTCCAGCTTTGTTCTGCAAGGCCATCGTTTCTTGTTGGGCTTTCAATTTGTTGTCTTTGTACTTTGACCTGATGGCATCCAATTCAGGTTTTAGGACACGCATTTTAGCCTGTGACAAAAATTGCTTGTACTGAACGAATGACAATAATATCTTTATAATGATTGTCATCACAATAATGGCTATGCCATAAGGCATTATGGAACTTAAGAACCCAAACAACGGAATGAATAACGCTTTGTTAATCCATCCAAAAATACCCCATCCCAATGGGATACTTTCTTCAAGGTCATTCTCATATTTTTTAAGAATTTTACTATCGGTGGGGCCAAAATAAAATTGCAATGGTTCATTGATTTCACCAGAAGCAACACGCAAAGGCACTTTGGATGTGTATAGTTTGGTGTACAAGGTATCGATCTCATCATTTTCCACCATATTTTTGGAGGTAATCTTTGCGGTCTTAAACGGCTTTTCTGCAACTAAAATAGTACTGAAAAAGTGCTGTCTATAGGATAACCAATTGACGTCTTCTTCAAATTCCTCATCACCATCACCTTCAGACAATTTATCAATTTTATCTCCATTTTCATATTGGTAGGTGAGTCTGGTATAGCGATTTTCATAGGCGATGCTTTGATCATGCCGGAAGGTTTTCATCTTCCAATCGAGCATGACATCTTGGGAAGTATTGACGACATCATTCAAGCCCTGTGAGCGGATGGTAAAGTTCAGCATATAGTTGTCTGGCCGAATCTCATAGCGATATTCCAAAAAATCACTTTCCGACACCTTCAGCTTCATGGACACCACTATGTTACTGCCATTTTTGGTTACTGTAGGCTGAAAATATAAGTATTGTGTGCTGAGGTTTCTATTATCGGTTGTTGCAAAGGAGATGTTGAAGGATGCATTATTATCCTTTATCAAGTAAATAGGCACCGAATCATAATTGACATATTTGTTAAGTTTTACTTCAGACAAAAAGCCACCTTTATTACTGAATATTAAAGTCAACAAATCTGTTTTTACTTCGGTAGTTTCATCTTTGGCGGACGGCAGAGTTGAAGCGTATGCAAATGCCCCCAATCTGTTTTTAAGTGCTGCGAGCTTTAAAGAATCTGATGACGTTGCGTTTGAAACATCAACTGTAGGGGTTTGGAAACTATCCTTCTTTTGGTTGGCTTCCTTTGCTTTTTGTTCATTTACCAATTGCTCCTGTTTGGCTTTCTCGGCGGCCTGTTCTTCCGGGGTTGGCTGATTTTGATACAGCATGAACAATAATATTCCGAAAATAAGAACAAATCCTATGATGGATTGAATATCGAATTTTTTTTCTTCCATGAATGAATGTTTCTGGATGGTAATTATTTAGTTTCCATAGTCTGTAAACTATGGGAATGAATTTGACTTTGATTATGTAAAAATGCAACCATTATTGGTTTTGTGCCATACTGACGCTATGTTTGTTTTTTTTAAAGTTCAAAGCAGCCTTTACGAAAGACACAAACAAGGGATGCGGATTGGCAACCGTACTCTTATATTCGGGATGGTACTGCACACCCACGAACCAATTGTGATGTGCTATCTCTATGATTTCTACCAGATTGGTTTCAGGATTGAGTCCTGTGGCAATCATACCAGCAGCTTCAATTTGTTTTTTGTATGCATTGTTGAATTCATATCGATGTCTATGCCGCTCCTTGATATGGTTGCAACCATAGATTTTTTTGGCCATGCTCCCTTCCGCTAGCGAACAATCCCAAGAACCAAGTCGCATAGTACCTCCTTTGTCTGTCACGTTTTTTTGTGATTCCATTAAATCGATCACGGGGTTGGATGTGGCTTCTCTCATCTCTGTGGAATTGGCATCCTTTAGCCCAAGCACATTTCTAGAGTATTCAATGACCGCCATTTGCATGCCCAGACAAATTCCAAAAAACGGAATGTTCTGTTCCCTCACATATCTAACGGCCTCAATCTTACCTTCGATGCCACGCTCACCAAAGCCTGGTGCCACCAAAACGCCGTGCAAATGTCCAAGTTTTTTGGCTGCATTTTCAGGTGTCATATATTCAGAATGTATGGGTTCCACTTTAACTTTCACTTCATTTTCAGCCCCTGCGTGTATGAAGGCTTCCAAGATGGATTTATAGGAATCCTGAAGTTCTACATATTTTCCTATCAATCCGATGGTAACCTCGCCTTTAGGATTCTTGTGCCGTTGAAGGAACTGGTTCCATTGGGTAAGGTCGGGAACGTCACTTTTTAGGTTTAATTTTTTGAGCACTACTTTGTCCAATCCTTCGTCCAACATAAGGTTGGGGACATCATAGATAGTGGAGGCATCAATGGATTGTATGACTGCCTCTTCATGTACATTACAGAATTGTGCCACTTTACGGCGCAAATCCTTTGGTAGTTCGTGTTCTGTGCGGCATACCAACACATCTGCCATGACTCCACTTTCCATCAATGTTTTGACGCTGTGCTGTGTAGGTTTGGTTTTGAGTTCCCCTGCCGCAGATAAATAGGGAATCAAGGTAAGATGTATCACAATGGCATTGTACTCGCCCAAATCCCATTTGAGCTGACGTACTGCTTCAATATACGGAAGTGACTCAATATCGCCAACGGTTCCTCCTATTTCGGTGATGACAATGTCATAATCACCAGATTTCCCAAGGATTTGAACCCTATTCTTTATTTCGTCCGTAATATGTGGAATGACCTGAACGGTTTTCCCGAGGAATTCGCCACGACGTTCTTTTTCTATGACACTTTGGTAGATACGGCCTGTTGTGACATTATTGGATTGACTTGTCGGCACATTCAAAAAACGCTCATAATGGCCAAGATCCAAGTCGGTTTCGGCACCATCATCGGTGACATAGCACTCACCATGTTCATACGGATTTAAGGTTCCGGGATCTACGTTGATGTAAGGGTCGAGCTTTTGGATGGTAGTTCGGTAACCTTGGGCCTGAAGCAGTTTTGCCAAAGAAGCCGCAATGATGCCTTTACCAAGTGAGGAGGTTACCCCGCCGGTAACAAATATGTATTTTGTGCTTGTCGTCATGATGCGTTGTTAAACGCAGGCAAATTTACAAAATTTATATAGAGTTTTGGGGAATTGTTTTTAGTAATTTATGGGTAAAGAACTTCGGGCTTTCATAAGTTATGTTAACATACATATGGCTTAAATTATCTAGTGATGAACTGAAACTTCAATCCTTAGCAATTTGTTGGTGTGGATAGATTGACTCATGTGGCGTAAAACGTAATAAGGATGATTTAATTATACGTTCAAATTATGACTCTGTCTGCTGCGCTCATCTTGTTTAAGTATTGGCTTTGAAGGATTAAAAAGAATAACATATACGGCTTATCTATGGCTGCTCCATACACTTGTTTTTTGTTGCGGCAAAGTTATGCCACCCATTTATTAGAACAAGGCACCGACGTCCGTTTCATCCATGATTTTCTAGGGCACAAGGATATTAAAACAATCCTGCGCTATACGGCTCAGTATCAAAAATTAAGAAAAATAATTAGTTCGTTGGATAATTTATAGTTCATTTTTTTTATTTTTAACATATGTGGTAAAACACAGCAAAAACAACACTAAAAAATTAAAAATCAAACTTTTAAATATATTTCATCTCTTTAGTTTGCGTATATTAAAGAGTTGTCGGTAATTGTGAAAGCATCCGAAAGACTAGCAAAAAACAATTTGGACAGATAGAATGAAACAGAATTTAACTCATATTGCAATTGTTGTTGACGACTATGACAAAGCGATAGAATTTTATACCCAAAAACTTCAATTCTCGCTGACAGAAGACACAATTTTATCAGAAACCAAAAGGTGGGTTCTTGTAACACCAAAAGGAGCAAATGAATGTTCTTTATTATTAGCCAAAGGCGTAAACCAAGAACAAATAAGCAGAATTGGAAATCAAACAGGCGGGAGAGTTTTTCTTTTCCTACAAACTGACAACTTTGAACGAGATTATCAAAATTTGCTTGACAAACAGATTAAAATTGTAAGAGAGCCAAGTATTGAAACTTACGGAACAGTTGCAGTTTTCGAAGACATATTTGGAAATTTTTGGGACTTGATAGAGCCGACACCAAAAAATGAAACTTTATACCATTCGACAGGAATTTTAAGAATAAAAGAGTTTGAAAAAATATCACTCGTAAAAAGTGAGCTTAAAAAATTGAGAGAGCTTACAATTCTTGAAAAAGGCAACGTGATTTTTGACATACACCAAACTATTGAAGACCCAACCAAAATATTAATTTGGGAATGCTTTACTGACGAGCATGCTTTTAAAGCGCATTTAAGTTCTCAACATTTTCAGGACTTTATTAAACTTGACCTAGTAGAACTTGAAAATGGATTTGCAACAAATAAAATTGCGTGAAAAACAACGAACCGCCAACAAAGGCTATAAAAAATGGCGGGTGAAGCATATAACTGAAAGCTCGTAACCCTCACCATCATTGGTGTTGGTTGACAGCGGACAACCACGCAAACCGCCACCATTTATAGCCTCAACCGTTGTGCGTCAGCTTAAGAGACACCATATTATTGAGAAAAAAATCATCAATTTTAAAAAAACTATATGAAATTAATTTTTGCTTACATTTTATCGCTGACAATCGGATTCAATTGTTTAGCTCAAAGCAATAACAAAAAATCAATTGCTGCCTTAAAAAATGAAACGGCTACCACCCTACAATCGGGTTATGATGCTTATAAAAAAATTGCTTTGAGCATTTGGGATTATGCAGAATTAGGATATAAAGAAAATAAAAGTTCTACATTGTTGCAGACAACATTAAAGGAAAATGGATTTACTGTGGAAGCTGGTGTAGCTGGAATGCCTACTGCCTTTGTGGCAACTTATGGCAGCGGTTCACCTGTAATTGGTGTTTTGGCAGAATATGATGCCTTACCAGGAATATCACAAGATAATTCATCTACAAAAACACCAATCTTAAATAAAAACAGTGGACATGCATGTGGGCATCATTTGTTTGGTACTGGTTCTGTAGCTACAGGTATTGCAATCAAAAAATTATTGGAAACAGGAAAGATAAAAGGCACAATTAAATTATTTGGTTGTCCGGCAGAAGAAGGTGGAAGCGGAAAGGTATATATGGTTCGGGAAGGGTTGTTCAATAGTGTTGATGTGGTACTACATTGGCATCCGGATGAACATAATACAGTAACATATACTAGTGCATTGGCTAATAAATCTGCCAAGTTTAGGTTTTATGGTATTGCATCACATGCTTCTGCGTCACCTGAGAAAGGTCGTTCTGCATTAGATGCGGTAGAGGCTATGAATAATATGGTAAACATGATGAGAGAACATTTTCCACAGGAAACCCGAATTCATTATGTAATTACCAATGGCGGTAAAGCTCCAAATGTGGTGCCTGAATTTGCCGAAGTTTATTACTATGTAAGACACCCCGATAGAGCAATGGCAGTATCCATTTTTGAACGGATTACAAAAGCTGCGGAAGGCGCTGCCCTTGGTACGGAAACAAAAATGGATTACGAAATAATTGGTGGTACACACGACCTGCTTATCAATAAAACACTTGCCGTAAATATGCAAACCAATTTAGAGAAAGCTGGTGGTGTGATGTACACTGCAGCAGACAATGTTTTTGCTAAAAAAATTCAAACAAGCTTTCTGGGCAAATTTCCTTCAATAGATAATGCAAGTGTAATAGCACCTCTGCACATTGAAAAAAATCAAGGCTCAACAGATGTAGGTGATGTAAGTTATACAGTGCCAACAGTAGGTGTAGAAACTGCAACATGGGTGCCTGGTACGAGTGCACATAGCTGGCAGGCTGTTGCCTGCGGTGGGACAGACATTGGTATAAAAGGAATGATGGTAGCTTCAAAAACTATGGCGTTCACAGCAATTGATTTATTTACAAGCCCTGAATTAATAAAAAAAGCAAAAGAAGAATTTATACAATCAAAAGGCGATTATCAATATAAGGCTTTACTTGGCGACAGAAAACCAGCGTTAAACTATAGGGACTAATTTACTGACTTTATTTAGAAGTTACAAAATAAGCCGAACGCACAATAGAACCTATAAGAAATTGGCGATTCAGTGGTTAAATTAAGTTTTGTGCTTCGTGGCAAGTTTAGTGGTGGCATATAGTTTTGCGCTTCGAATTGAAAATCATGAACACCTTTAAAAAATAATTAATGTGTGATTAAATCGGCAACTTCATTTTACCGCAAAACGTTATGCCTTATTTGAAATTAATTGAGTGAAGAGCAATAATGAAAGGTTTGGCTACCTAACCTCAATAGATTCTAAAAGAATTTTAAAGGTTTCTTCTTTTTTATTGCCAATCAGCAATTGCAATTCGACTACGTTTTCACCTTGGTAATTGGGCACGTCCACTGGTTCACCATGATAGGTAGCTTCCATCAAATCAAATGGAATGATGATTCTTTCCCAATCGGTTCCCTCTTCAGTTGAAAAAGTAAACGCGTAAGAGTGACGCCCTTTAGGCATTCTAACCCGAAAGTTATAATCCTTTCCATCTCCTTTCAAAACGAGTACAAATGCCTTGTAATTTTCTGCAATCACATAGGGGTTCTCTTCCGAAGTTTGATGAATCGAGCAAAAACCACCATTATTTTCAAGAGATATGCGACCGGAAAATTCTGCCCTGCTGTCCTCCGTCATTTTGAGCTGGCTATCTGAACGCCCTCCCATAACGACGTCGTCCTGAACACGCCATTTGCCCTTACCTTGTTCGATAAAATTGTAAACGGTTGTGCTGCTCATATTATTTTTCTCATTATATTGTTTTGCTTCAGAAGTATTAAGAGTTCTGTTTTTATTGGATATGCAAGAAGTAATCAAGATTAAAGCAAATATTAAAATTCTCATATGACTTCGACTTCAGAAACAAATTAACTTTTTAATTTCAGTAATTATTAAAATTCATTAAATACTGGGTACTCTGTTTTTACGAAATTAAATAATAAAAATTAAACATCGAGGCCTAACAATGTTTATAATTAATTGCTCGGTCTAGCTTACTTGGAAATTCCTTCAGAATTTCCTCTGGTTCATTCCATTTTCACTAATTTAGTTGCTTAACCATGCGACTAATTATACATCAAACATTAGCTGCTGTTTTTATGACGACACTTCTACAAAATATATGGAATAAAAAAAATGAATTTACTGCGCAAAAACTGGTATGACTTAGGTGCTTTTTTTTCTGCCCTTGTTTGTTTTTATGTATACATCAACTACAGTAATTTGACAAATTATCAGACATTGATGTGGTGTAGTTTAGTTTCCCTTTTTTTACATCAATTAGAAGAGTATCGAATTGCAGGGACTTTCCCTGTCTTGATTAACTCTGTAATGTTTAACAGTAAGTTGCCTGACCGATACCCCTTAAAAACCAACACAGCATTTTATGTAAATGTGGTTATTGGCTGGACATCATATTTTCTTGCAGCTATCCTTGCAGAAAAAGCATTTTGGCTGGGTATAGCTACAATTATGGTTTGTTTTGGCAATGCAACAGCTCATACAACTGTTTTCAATATAAAAGACAAGACGCTTTTCAACGCATGTTTGGCTAGAAGTTGGTTGCTTTTGGTGCCTTGTACTTTTTATTTTGTTTCAATTATTCATACTAACAATCTTGCGACAAGCACCGACTACTTTATCGGCATTGCTCTCGGACTTATTCTGAATATTGTTGGTATATTAAAACTTATTGACTGGATGGCGGACGAAAACACAACATACATTTTTTACGAAAGAAATTTGTTACCGAAAGACAGAAAGAAAATGTAATATTAATTTAAAAAAGCAAATATGTTTACATTAGAACAAATCAAAACAGCTCACAGCAAAATGAAATCAGGTGCGGACTTTCCTGCATACATCAAAGACATAAAACATTTAGGTGTAACCGGATACGAAACTTATGTTTCAGACGGACACACGGATTACCATGGAATCGATTTTAAGTCTTCAACACCTGCAAAGTATAACACTTTACTTATTCCCGAAGTATCAAACGCTGAACAGTTCAAAATTGATTTGAAAGCTCACCAACGCGGACAAACAAACTATCCGACATTTTGTAGCGACTGTGCAAAATCAGGAGTAGAGAAATGGACGGTTGACACTTCAAAAATGACTTGCACTTACTACGACAAATCTGGAAACGAAATGTTAGTAGAGAATATTCCAACACCATAAACTTGACACGACATTGAAAAACGAAGTGCTACTAACTAACTTTTCTGCCGACTTCGGGCTGACCGACTTCGTGGAAAAAGTATGCAAGCAGCTAACAGCGGTTTGGCAAAAGTGGAGGTTCATTGCTCCGCAGACACATTTGTGGTCAATCAAACCTTGGTTGTCCACATCAACATTTGTGGTGAAAATCGCCAACTTCGGCAACAGGTAAAACGTTATGCGGCATTTTAAAGACAACTCAACTATGGACGACAGATATAAAGAAACATTTAAAACTTGGAATAAAGTTGCTTTGCTATATCAGGAGAAGTTTATGGACTTGGACTTGTATAATGGCACTTATGATTTTTTTTGTAACTCAATTACTAAAGACAAAGCCAAAATATTAGAAATTGGTTGCGGACCAGGGAACATTACAAAGTATCTTTTAACTAAACGGCCACACTTTGATATTTTTGGAATTGACATTGCGCCAAATATGATAGAACTTGCCGAAAGTAACAATCCTACTGCAAGATTCGGCATTATGGACAGCAGATACATTGACGAAATTAAATCAAAATATGACGGAATTATATGTGGTTTTTGTTTACCTTATCTGTCTCAAACAGACAGCCAAAAACTGATTGCTGACTGTTACAATTTACTAAATGAAAATGGACTGATTTATATAAGTTTTGTTGAAGGAAACCCAAGTCAATCTGACTTTCTAGTTGGTAGCAGTGGCGATAGAACATATTTTTATTTTTACAACTTAGACGACCTGACTAAACAACTTCAAAAAAACAACTTTGAGAAAATTAAAGTATTTAAAGTGCAATATGAAAAAGATGAAAACGAATTTGACACACACACAATTTTGACAGCAAATAAAAAAAAGACCGCATAACAGGTGTTTGGCAATATAGTGGCTGTAGTGTTTATATGAAACATTTGTGCGAAATTCAACGGTAGTTTTTCTATTTAACTTTTGTGCTAAAAATCCGCCACATCGACAAGCCGTTATCCTTTAGCGGTTAGTCACAAGACAGTATGTAAGACAAACAATCGTACAAAGGATATATTAAAATTATACTATGGCTAATAATAACAAAATTTCAAGTATTGTATTCTCTGTCTATATTTTGTTAGCTTTCTATGCTTTTGGTGGAGGCATTGTAAACTCGTTGGTGGCCTACCCCACATGGCTTTGGGTAGGTGCAAACGAATTTCCTAAATTTCATCAAGTTGACAGTTCGCTCATTATTCCACTATTTGTTGTTCCCACTTTCTTAACCTTCATCCCACTGATTTTATTGTTTTGGTTTCGACCAATGATTATAAGCAAGTGGTTGGTTGGACTTGCACTACTCTTTAAAATAATAGCCTTGATTTCAACAATAACAATTCAAATACCAATTCAAATCGAACTTGACCAAAGATTTTCTCGGGAATTAATTGAACGGCTTATATCAACTGATATGATTTATAGAAAGATTCCGATGATTTTATTTACAATAACGAATGTTATAATGTTATATAAAGTAGTAAAGCATTCTAATAATATCACAAAAACTTCGATATAAGAATTACTATGCGTCTAAAAATGCATTGCCTAAAGTCAGGGCTGGACATCGAAAATTGTGCATCATCAAAATGGCAGCTGTGGTCAAGGGCTGATCTTTTTCTAATGAACTTTTCGTTAATTTTAACATCATAATTATATAATGCATTACTCGTGACCACTAATGAAGCCCTGCCCTTGTCCAATGCAAAATGTTAGAGAGAGGTTTAACAGACGACACACATAAACATGGAAATAAAAAATAAATCATACTTCAAAGACGAAAAAAAAGACCTAAATTATTTTGAAAATTGGGTAAAAAAATTGGAAAATATTAACGGTCGACAATACGAACGTTATGAAATTGAAACTTCACTCGGTAAAACACACGTTTGGGGACTTTACAGAAGGAGAACACTTAGACACGATAGTGATTTTTCCAGGAGCAAGAACAACAGCTTTAATATGGGACTTTGATAAAGGACTTGACAACTTCAAACATAGAATGCGAATTTTTATGGTTAAAACAAACGGACTACCAAATTTAAGTAATGGTCAAACACCAAACATTAAATCTTTGGCATATGGCTATTGGGCGGACGAAGTTTTAGGAAAATTGAAAATTGAAAAAACATTTATTGTGGGTGCTTCCTTTGGTGGGTTGATATGTATGAAACTTGGAATTGTAAAACCTGAAAAAGTCAAAGCTGCATTTTTATTAAATCCCGGTTGCTTACAACTTTTTTCCTTGACGCTTAAAAATCTATATTTTAATCTTTTGCAAATATTAAAACCAACGGAAAAGAATGTATTGAAATTTCTTGACAAAGCTGTTTTTTCAAAACCCAATCATAAACTATCTGAACTCTCAGAAAAAATGCTTGTTGAATATGAAGTTTTTGCTATCAGCCGTTAAAATTAAAAACTACCAAGAGTAATTTTTCAAGACATCATACACAATGATAGACAACATAAAAATATTGGACATAAAAGTCCTTTCTGACAATTGGTATATACTTAATAAAATAACTTATGAGTACACCAAAAAAGACGGAACAAAACTTATCCAAAGCAGAGAAGCCTATGACAGAGGAAATGGTGCGACAATTTTACTTTATAATAAAAATAAAAAAACTGTCATTCTTACAAGACAGTTTCGCCTTCCAACATTTGTAAACGGAAATGAAACAGGAATGTTAATTGAAGCCTGTGCTGGCCTGTTAGACAATGACAATGCAGTAGATTGTATTAGACGAGAAACCGAAGAAGAAACAGGGTTTAAAATAACAGAAGTACAGAAAATATTTGAAGCCTATATGTCGCCAGGGTCAGTAACTGAAATTTTATATTTTTTTATTGCTGAATATGTCAAAGAAATGAAAGTAACTGATGGTGGCGGTGTTGAACACGAAGAAGAAAACATAGAAGTGTTAGAATTGAAAATTGATGAAGCAGTGAAAATGATTAAAAATGGAGAAATTAAAGATGGAAAAACCATAATGCTTCTTCAATATATTAAACTCAATAATATTTTATAATTATGATGATACTTATCGCAGGTGCATATCGCGGAGGCACTAATGACGACCCAATATTGATAAAGAAGAATTTAGACAAACTTGAATCAGTTGCCTTGCCCTTATTTCGTAAAGGGCACATTCCTATAATTGGCGAATGGGTTGCCTTACCTCTAATGCATTTAGCAGGATCAAAAGGGATTGGTGACAATATTTGGGATGAGATACAATATCCTGTCGCGCATCGACTTCTTGAAAAGTGTGATGCAGTGCTTCGCATCGAAGGAGATTCAAAAGGAGCTGACAACGATGTGAGAATTGCAAAAGAGTTAGGTTTAAAAATTTATTATAGTTTGGACGAAATTCCCAATTTGAAAGAAAAATAAACTGCCACTAACAGCGGTTTTGCAAAAGTGGGGGTTTCGTGGTTCTATGTCAGTGAAATGTAAAATTTAAGCTTTGTGCAACTAATAATGTTTAATTCTAAAAAACCTGCCTCGCCAAGCCAAGCCGCAAACCCTTGGTGGCAATTTTAAAAGACAACTCCTATAATTAAATCAAAAATAAATATGACAAGACTAGTTCAATTGACAGCTTTACTTTTATTATTCCTAACAAGTTGCCAGGCTCAAAAAAAAAAGACTGATTTGCTACGAAGCAAAATAGAGCAAATTGTGTCCGACAAAAACGCAGTAGTTGGAGTTTCAATTAGTGGAAATGACGGTAAAGACACCCTTTCTTTCCACGGAGACAGACGATTTCCTATGCAAAGCGTTTTTAAATTTCATATAGCATTGGCCGTCTTGTCGGAGGTTGACAAAGGAAAATTTTCATTAGACCAGAAAATAGAAATAAGTAAAGATGAACTTTTACCCGAAGATTTTTGGAGTCCACTAAGGGATGAATATCCCAACGGTGGGGGTTTTACTATTAAAAAGCTAATTCAATATTCAGTTTCACATAGCGATAATACTGCTTGTGATGTATTGATAAGGCTTATTGGGACACCCAAAACAGTTGAAGAATACTTTAAAAAGAATAATATTCAAGACATACAAATTACTTATAACGAACAAGATATGCAGGCGAAATGGGAAAATATGTTTGAAAACTGGACAACACCTAAAACTGCAAGTGAGACGTTGAAAATGTTCTATGAGAATAAAAACAATTTACTTTCAAAAAGCAGCCACGACTTTTTTTGGAAAACAAATAGAGAAACAACGACAGGGAAAAATCGAATAAAAGGACAGTTGGCTGAAGGAACAATTGTTGCCCACAAAACAGGTTGGTCAGGCACAAACAAAGAAACGGGAATTACTGCCGCTGTAAACAATATTGGAATTGTGTTTTTGCCAAACGGAAAGTATTTTATCATCAGTGTTTTTGTAAGTGAATCAAAAGAAAGTTTTGACACAAACGAAAAAATCATAGCTGACATCGCAAAAGTAACTTATGACTTTTACACCACATCGACTAAATAGAAAAACTGCCAACAACACGGGTTTCGCGTCAGGCGGGGTGACGTGCAAACTTTGAGGTTTGTGCTTATATTGAATTTTAGCAATAAATTGAACCTTTATGTTTCGATTTTCCCACCATCGCAAAGTCCTAAACAGTTAGTGGCAATATCACCTAAAAATATAAATAAAATGAAGAAATGTCTGTTTTTATTATTTTGCTCATTTCAACAATTTGGGATTTCTCAAGTAGATAAATCAAGTATTTTCAATAGGATTTCTGAAACCATGAAAACCTTTCAGATCGATACTTCGGCTGTTCCGAATGATAAAATGTCAGATAAAATTAAAGTATTACGAGATCTTAAAGGGGGTTTTAGCATTAATGAAGCAATGGATTATAAAATTGCTGAAGCACGTAGCAAAAATGAAATTTCTGAAATTGACTATCAAAATATTAATAAGTTCTTGACGGTAGGAAATGGAAAGAAATGGATAGATAATTCAATAATATGGATTTACAGAAAGCATTTCACTTATAATGAAATAAAGCAACTCATAAAATTCTACAAGACTTCTGCGGGACAGAAAATGGCGACCGATTTTCCTATTATTATGATACAATCTGTAAAGTCGGCCGAATTCATTCTTGAAAAATATAAAGAGAAGATGTAGCTTTCATGGATACAGCCACTATCCTCTGCTATTTCCTTTTCCTAGTTTTTTCTGAAGTGAACGTTCCTTTTTTTAGCTACATTTACAGTAGCACAGAGTACTCTGTCTAAAAGGTCGCCGTAGACTAATGGCGTCTAAACGTTATGAGTAAGCTAAAAAACACCACCAAATATGAATCCAGCAATTAAATTAAACAGGAATGCGATGCAATACAGATTACTCGTGTTCTTGCCAATCACTTTGTCAACTTGTGTTATGCTGACAGTGGTTTTGGATATGGTGGAATCAAAGTTTCATGGTTGGTCTTTTTATTTTTCTGAATCATTTTTATTCAGTTCGTTTTGGTGGATTTTCCTACCGTTATTGTTCCTACAATTTAATTTTGCCAGCGTCCGAAATAAAAGAATAACGGATATTTTGTTTGTGTTAATTCCTATTATCGCACATCTGTTTGCCTACCCTGCCATTGTTTGGCTGATTTCTAAATTATTCTATCCTCACACTTTTTCCTTTTGGCAAACTTTTCAGTATGAATTGACTTCATACAGTTTTATACTATTAACTGCCTATTCTGTTCCGTTCATTGTTTACACTTTTTTCAAAAACAAATTAAAGCGGAAACTTGATATTTCAATTGAGACAGATTATTCAACACAGAATATTCCCATTACATCACTTTTGGTTACGGACAATAACAAGCGAATGATTATCAGCACTAATGACATTTTTTTCTTCTCGGCCAATTCGCCTTATATTAATATTCACCACAAACAGAAAAGATACTTGCACAATGAAACC
Organism: Aquaticitalea sp.; assembly: GCA_041748055.1. Classification (GTDB taxonomy): domain Bacteria; phylum Bacteroidota; class Bacteroidia; order Flavobacteriales; family Flavobacteriaceae; genus JBPOFM01. Next base: position 15,539 of record JBGTDZ010000034.1, on the reverse strand, counting down.
CTAAAATCGGTTATAGAAAGGTTAGACAAAGAATTATTTGTTCGGGTTCATAAATCCGTTATCGTGAACATCAAAAAAGTTCAATCCTACAAATCAAGGCTTAATGGCGATTATGATTTGACAATGTGTGATGGGACAGAAATAAGGCTTAGCAGAAATTATGCTTCATCTTTCAAACAGAAATTTGGAAAAACTCATCGGGATACAACAGAATAACATCGCCTCACTACATTTTATTTGCAAATCAGCTTGGTACAGAACGAAATTTACCTGAAATATAAAAGAGAAGAATTTGGCCATATTCATTCAACATTGTCAAGTTCCAAATTGAAGACTAAGAATCAACTATAACATTTTAAAATAATCCTGTGGGTTCGTTTGTCTTTGCTTGGGATTATTGGCGATAGTGCCATTGTTTATAGTTCCCAACGCTGGGAAATATTGATGTTTCAAATAGACGGTAAAACAAAGGACACTGTTTTGACTACTCAATAACATGTTGAAACGTGTAAAAAAACAAAATAAGGTTAGCTTAGCTATGACATAAAACAGCTTGGCGGTCAAGTTTTTATTAATGGAAATAAACATCAAAATTCAATCTAAATTGAACTAATAGTTATGAATCAATTTTCACAAATCGGACTGTTTTTTGCGCTTTGCATCGTTATGACAAGTTGCAATGGGCAAACCAAACAAAGCACTGGAACTACAAACAATCAACAATCAGTTGGCGGTGCGTTTGAAAACAGTGAATTTACATACTACGGTATTCCTAAAACAATCAGTTCCATTGACACAAGTGCAGGTTGGAATCAAAAAGGACAAAAAATTTTAATAACCGGAATCGTTTACCAAATTGATGGGAAATCCCCGGCACCTGATGTTCTATTGTATTACTACCAAACCAATACAGAAGGAAAATATTTACACAAGACGGAAGAAATTAGAAGTATGCCACCAAATGAACTTGGTCAAACACACGGATACATTCGTGGTTGGGTAAAAACAGACAAGGAAGGAAAGTATTATATCTATACAATAAGACCAGGGACATATCCAACTAATGATGAACCTGCTCACATCCATATTACCGTGAAAGAGCCAAATGACCTAAAGGAATATTACATAGATGATTTTGTTTTTGATGACGATAAAATTTTGACTTCTGCAAGAAGAAAGAAAATGGAAAATCGTTGTGGAAGTGGCGTATTACGATTAGTTCAAAAAGGCGAGTTGCAGATTGGCGAAAGAAATATCATTCTCGGTTTAAACATTCCTGATTATCCGAAGAAACCATCAAATGAGATAAACTCTGGTAGAAATATCGGAGAAGATATTATTTCCTTTATTCCTTATCACGCTTGGGGACAAGACAAAGGGACAAGAACTTGCCCAGTTTGCAAATATGGTTGGTATCACGGAATACTTTACTTTGTTGGTAACAACCCGAATTGGGAGGAGATTGAACTTTGGTTGACTTTCCTAGAAAATGAAAGTAAGAAAAGAGAAAAATATTTAAAGGTGTATTTTGTTTATGGCAATGAGAAGGCTTATAATAAAAGTATCAGAGAAAAAGAATTGGCTCAGCTTGGAACGGAGTTAAAATTAGAAAAAGTTGCATTGACTTTTGTTCCTTCTTTTTCAGACATTGAATCAGATATTGATTTAAACAAAATAGATCCATCAGTAGAAAATACATTTATCCTGTACAAACGAAGCCGAGTTATTGACAGGTTTATCAATCTGAAACCTAATCAAGACAACTTCAACCTATTGAGCACCAGACTTGACGAAACAATAAATGAATACTTTGATTTGCCCAAAACAGGTCAAGAATGATAGAAACTTAACCGATAACCATGAATAGAAAAATGCCTTCTTTATTTTGAATATCGTTTCCGAATTCCATAAATCAATTCCTCTAATCCATTGAGTTTGATTTCATACATCTGTTGCATCATCACTCCGAGCTGTCCTTTAGGAAATCCTTTGGTTTGGTACCAAACATAATAAAATTCGGGGATATCGATAAGGTAGTGGTCTTTGTATTTGCCAAAAGGCATTTTGTAGTGCGCAAGTTTTACGAGAAAGTCCTGATCTGGTTGCAGCATCTAATCCTTTGATTTGTAGGCGTCCAGTTTCTTTAATTCCAGTTTCACATAACTGTTCCATTTGTTCTGTAATTCAACATTTACCGAATTATCGGTTTCCCGATCGTACGTGTTTTGAGCCTCAGCCAATTCTTTATTGACTTTCTCATGAAGCATTCGAAGTTGCGATTTGATAGCATTGGAAACTTCCAGTTGGGCAACTTGCTTCCTGAATTTGCGTGCATAAAGTTCTGTAATGTCAAAATGTAATTGTTCATGAGCCAAGATATGTGCATTGCCTTGCTCTTTGATATACCATGATTTGCCTGGATAAAAATGTGCATATACCGTGGTATTGAAACCAATGACGCGGTCATTGGATTCTTTAACTGAAAACTCAAAGGTGATACCAGAAGCGGTGACCGCCACTGCCGACATATTGGTCTTTGGAGTACCTTTAAAATGGTTCCAGGTTAGTTTGATGTTGTCTTTCCACGAAATGGGTTCATCATTGTTTGATGTCAATATGAACAGACCAAATACAACACTTAAAAGACTTTTAAAAACCATTACTGCCAATTAAAAACAATTACTCTTTCTATATCGGGATGTAAACTGTGATGCACTGGGCAGGTGTTAGCTGTGCGCTCCAAAATTGTTCTCGATTTTTCATCCACATAAAATGGAAAATTGAAAGAGACCTCAATTCGGGAAATGCGCCTTGGGTCTGCCGCCATAATTTTGTTGACCGTCGCTGTAGTTCCTTTCATTTCAATTGCCATGTCACGTGCCTTAATTCCCATAACCGTCATCATACAACTTGCCAAGCCCGTTGCCACAGAATCAGTTGGCGAAAACGCTTCTCCCTTTCCATTATTGTCCAAAGGCGCATCTGTAACAAATATATTACCCGATTGCAAATGCCTGCATTCCGTACGTAAATCGCCCAGATAGGTTACATTTGAGGTCATCGCTTTGCTTCTTCAATGGTTAATTCTAGCGTGTACTGTAAGATGTAAACCGATTCGTTGGAATATCCGCCCATCAATTTTTTTGCATATCTGAACTTATTCTCCAAATATTCTGTTTCAATATCATTAGATGAGGCTATAAATAAATCATCAGCTGATGCCAATCGCAACAGTATATCCAAAGTCAAATCAAATCCCCTAACTACATATTTATTTGGATCAATGCCATATTCCTCTCTGTATTGCTTGACGAAACCGTTAGGCTTATCAAAATTAAAAGGTTTATTGACTGATGGATAATGGAATTTTAGATTGCTCAAATGATTATTTGATAAGTGCTCGTAATCAAAGGCATCCGATTTATTTGTGGTAACAAGAATCAATTCCCTATCGCGGTTGTTCATATTGTTCATGGAACTCACCACACTGAGCACCAAGGCGGCACTGCTTGTTTCTAAAAACACATAATTTTTTCCGCTTTTATAAGCAGAAGACAAATCAGAACCATTCACATAAAAGGCATCCTTGCCTTCACTGTTTTTTTTGGAAAATACCTGTGATGCATTTGGAATTTCAGATTTTATACGATCGCTAATCCCGCGATTGGCACTGTCTGAAATGACGACCACGTTACTACGCAGTGAATCTACCTTTACGAAGTTAATCATGGCTTGCTTCAAAAAATCTTCGGAAGGAATGGTCTGGAACACATTTTCATAAAGATTGGATGGGACCATCAAGGGTGAAATGACAGGTATGTTATCTGCCTTTAACTGTAGTGCCACCCGATCAAAATTTGTGGCCACTACAGGGCCTATAACGGCGTCGTAATCAGAAAACTCATTGTCGGATAAAATCCTTGAAATTTGGGAGCTTTGATTTTCAGTATCAAATACTTTAAGATGCGTTGAGACCCCCAATCGTTTGGCTGAATCCAAAGCCATTTTAGCCCCTGCATAAAAATCGAGTGAAACAGAAGTGTATCTATCCTTCTTAATAATATCCTTAGCTTCTTGAACCGAATCGGTATCAATCCTATCCAATCTGAATGGTAAAAGAAGCGCAATACGTTTGGTTTTTAAGTTCTTTAGGGATTTTTTTGAAAGAACACTGTTTTCTACACTTCCTTGCACTTCTTCTACAGTCACATATTGGGGCACCTTTAACACCATACCTTCCTTAAGTCCTGAAACCTTCAAATCGGGATTTAAAGATTCCAATTGTTCCTGGGACAATCCCAATTTTACTTTCAGACGATAAAATCCTTCCTTGGGCAAAACTTCATAATAATTATAATTGGCTTCAGCCATTTTTTCTTCCTTCACATCCAAATTTGGCACATTGATTTCGTCGCCAGGTTGCAAGACCTCTGCCATATTTGGATTTATTGCTTCGAGTTCAGGAACTGTTAAACCAAATTTATAGGCCACACGCCATTTGCCTTCTTTAGGCTGAACCTTATATTTTTTTATGGAAGTGTCCTTGACATTAACTTTGGAAACTACCGTTTTATATTTTGGAATACGGATTTCATCTCCTTTTTGAAGATTTTCGGAATACAATTGCTTATTATGCAGTTTGATATCATTGATGTCAATGTTATATTTCTTTGAAATGCTATATAACGTCTCTTTCCGTTTTACCTTATGGGTTTCGTAACCTATCAATTCCCTGATTTCAGTTGGCACAGCTTCCGAAAAGGACTTGGAATTTGGGATGATCAATATCGCACCTAAATTAAGTTTCGTTTTAGCATCCGGATTTAGGGTGTATATATCTGACAATGATACCTGGTATTGTTTGGCAATACTCTCTACAGTGTCTCCTTGATTAACTTTATGTGTCCTATAATTCTGCGAGAAGGCAAAACTTTGGCAAGAAAGAATTATGATGGCGATTAAAAAAAGTTTTTTCATATTTTATTAGTTGTAATTGACTGAATACTGCTGATGCAAAGTGCCAACTATATATTATTCCCATTCAATGGTTGCTGGCGGTTTTGAGCTGATGTCGTACACTACTCTATTAACGCCTTTTACTTTATTTATTATTTCATTTGAGGTTTTTTGCAAAAACTCATAAGGTAAATTTACCCAATCTGCGGTCATCCCATCGGTACTTTCGACCGCTCGCAATGCGACGCATTTTTCATAGGTCCGTTCATCTCCCATTACCCCTACACTATTTACGGGCAATAGGATTGCTCCTGCTTGCCAAACCTTATCGTACAAATTCCATTCACGAAGATTGTTGATGAATACGGCGTCAACTTCCTGTAAGATACGAACTTTTTCTGCTGTAATATCACCCAAAATACGTATGGCCAGTCCTGGTCCTGGAAAAGGATGTCTACTCAACAAATTGGGATCCATCCCCATAGTAGCTCCAACTCTTCGCACCTCATCCTTGAACAAGGCTTTCAAAGGTTCTACAATTTTCAATTTCATAAAATCGGGCAATCCACCAACATTGTGATGACTTTTTATGGTTGCACTAGGACCTCCAGTTGCCGAAACACTTTCAATCACATCGGGATATATAGTGCCTTGTGCCAACCATTTGACATCTTCAATACGATGCGCCTCATCATCAAATACCTCAATGAACACACGACCTATCGCTTTACGTTTTTGCTCTGGGTCGTCCAATCCGGCAAGGGCATCCAAAAAGCGTGCCGAAGCATCGACACCTTTCACATTGAGACCCATGCCTTCATATTGTTTAAGAACACTTTCAAATTCATTCATTCGTAGCAGACCGTTATTGACAAAGATGCAATAGAGATTTTTCCCAATGGCTTTGTGCAATAAAATGGCAGCTACAGACGAATCGACTCCGCCGGACAATCCAAGAACAACTTTATCATTCCCTATTTTTTGCTTTAAATCGTCTACAGTTTCTTCCACAAATGATTGCGGCGTCCAATCCTGTTCTACTTTAGCAATGTGCACCAAAAAATTCTCGAGCAATTGTTTCCCATCAGTTGAATGATATACTTCGGGATGAAACTGTAGGCCAAAAGTCATTTCTCCTTTAATGGTAAATGCAGCATTTTCCACATCCTTGGTACTGGCAATGAGAATTCCGTTTGCAGGTAAATCCTTAATTGTGTCACTGTGGCTCATCCATACTTGGCTACCTGCATCGATATGATTGAACAAAGGTTCTTTTACTTTGACATAGGATAAATTCGCCCGTCCATATTCCCTTGAATTCGAAGCCTCCACTTTCCCACCGGAAAAATGCGCCAAATATTGCGCACCATAACAAACTGCCAGCAATGGTTTTTTCCCTCTAATATTAGTCATATCGGGATGTGGTGCATTATCAGCTCTTACAGAAAATGGACTTCCCGATAAAATAACGGCTTTAAAACTATCGATGTCGGTTGGGATTTTATTGTAAGGATGGATTTCGCAATAAATGTTGAGCTCTCGGACTCTTCGTGCAATGAGTTGCGTGTATTGCGACCCGAAATCTAAAATAAGGACTTTGTTGTGATGCATGTGCAAAAATAGGAATGATTTAGGAATTACGATTGTGGATTGGAAATTTTTTTGCCACGAATTGATGAATGAAAATTTAGACCAATGCTATTAATTTTACCCTATAGGATTACAATCAGAAGTATTAATTACTGTGGCATGAAACTGCGACTGAAACTAAATTTCCAATACCAAAAACTCCCCTTTCAGCGGTTGAAGTTGATGCATCAATTTTGATATAAATTCTTCTCCATATTCCAAATAAAATTCTGAAAAATTCATATTGCGTTCTTGTAAGCTCTGTCTCGGAAACAATTCATCCTGAAGCAATCGTATGCGTGCCAAAACGTCTTCCAATTTTCGCTTTTGTGCTTTGAGCAACCGATGTTCCAATTTCTCTAGACCTTTTATTTGTTTGGTTTCTTGTGCTCCCACAGCGCCTTTAAAGGACTTGTCAGTTTGTTCGGCCAATTTATATAAATTTTCAAATTGTTTTTTGAGATGCTCTTTTTGAGGAGTAAAATCTATATTGATTTTTGAAATGTCTTTGGTTACTTTTGTTATTAAATCCTCCTGATTCAAAAACAACTCTTCGACCGAAACATTCATTTTTTGAAGCTTTTCTTTTTGGCGTTTTGTAATCAACAAGACAGAATTTCGCAATAACAACATTGGAAAGGTGACATTCAAAGTTTCAAAATTAGTTTTTAATTGTAACCAATAGGCCAACTCACCTCCACCACCAATATAACAGAGATTTGGCAAAATGACTTCTTGATACAAAGGTCGCATGATCACATTAGGACTGAACCGTTCAGGGTGATCATTTACTTCTTTGAGCAATTCGGCTTTGTTCCAACGGATCTCAGTGTCCAAAATTCGGTATGTTCCGTCGGTTTCAAGGATGCGTCCGCGCAGATTATCTTTGATATAAAACAGATTAAGTTCTCGAGGATGTACTTGTGTTTTATAGTTTGTTGACAGTTCAATAAGCAGTTGTGTCGTTTTGGATACTTCTTTAAATGACGTTTGGTCTACCAACTCCTTTTCAATAAAAGGAATGAATAATTGCTTCAAACTCTTATCATTGCCATCTAGAATCACCAGCCCATAGTTACCAAACAATTCATTCACCAAATATCGTGTGGCATCAGTCAAATTATCATGTTTCAAATATGCCGCTTTGTAAAGTTGTTTCAAGGCTTCCGCATTGCTGCTCTTATCCAACTGCAATGAAAAAACTTCAAAAACCTGATTCAAGCCTTGCAAATCCAGTTCGCCAACGGCTCCCGAAGTTTCTCGGTTCCACTGTACTTTCTTCCCTTTAAAGTTGAAATAATTGATTTCGTCAAAATCATGGTCTTCCGATGCCATCCAATAAATTGGTACAAAGTTGTACTCGGGATAGTTAGCTTTTAATTCCTTGCAGAGGTTGATTGTGGAAATGATTTTATAAAAAAAATATAAGGGGCCAGTGAAGAGGTTCAACTGATGTCCCGTGGTCACAGTAAATGTATTGGTTTCCTTAAGCAAATCAATGTTGGTAAGGGTGGCAGATGAAATGCTCAATCCACCATATTGCTTCATTAACGATTTTACCAAAGTACTTCGCGACTCGTCGTGAAAAGACCTTTGTTTTTCTTCGATTTGGGATTTGAAATTCTCCAAGGTTGGAAAGCGATGATAGAAAGGCCTTAAATGTTCCTTTTCATCCAAATAATCACAGATAAGAGATGAAAAATAATTGGTATTTCTAAACGGAATATACTCTGTTGGCATAGTGGACAATCAATACAATTGTAAAGATACTATTCTTAACATTTTTGTATACTAAATTTTAGTTAATTCCATTTTGGTAATTATCTTTACTTTTATAAAATTCATTCAAATTTAATCCATGCATAAACTAACCGCTTTTCTGTTCGTTTTCTTTATTTCAATATCTATTTCGTTTGCCCAACAAATCTCTTCACCAAAAGATTTTTTGGGCTATGAGTTGGGCACACAATTTTCCAGACACCATCAAGTGGTGGATTATTATAAAAAAGTGGCTTCAGAAATTCCAGGTCAAGTCAAACTGGTGCAATATGGTGAAACTTATGAGCGCCGTCCACTTTATCTAGCTTATATTTCTTCAGCGGAGAATATTAAAAATATTGAAACCATCAGAGAGATCAATCTAAAAAATGCTGGAGTCGTGGAAGGAAATTCTGAATCCAACGAGGTTGCCATCGTTTGGTTGAGTTACAATGTACATGGTAATGAAGCATCTAGTACCGAAGCTTCCATGAAGACGATTTACGAACTGCTAACTCAAAAACAGGAGTGGCTCAAGAACACCTTGGTCATTATCGACCCTTGTTTAAATCCTGATGGACGTGACCGATACGTCAATTGGTACAATGAAACGGCAAGTAGCCCTTACGACACCGACCAACAAGCCAATGAAACTATGGAAACCTGGCCTTACGGTCGTGCCAACCATTACCTTTTTGACCTAAATAGAGATTGGGCTTGGGTAACACAGATTGAATCACAAGCCAGATTAAAAATGTACAACCAATGGTTGCCACACATCCATGTTGATTTTCACGAACAAGGGATGAACGAACCTTACTATTTTGCACCGGCAGCCGAACCGTTCCATGAAATCATCACAGATTGGCAACGTGATTTTCAGACACAAATTGGTGTAAACCACGCGCGCTATTTTGATGCCAATGGTTGGTTGTACTTTACTCGCGAGCGTTTTGATTTACTCTACCCAAGCTATGGCGATACTTATCCAACCTATTTGGGAGCCATTGGAATGACTTATGAGCAAGCTGGACAAGGAGGTTTGGGAGTACTTAATGATGAAGGAATCGTTCTGACGTTGGTGGATCGAGTGGCACATCACACTACCACAGGATTGTCCACTGTAGAAATCGCCTCAAAAAATGCTGAAAAACTGAATACAGAATTCAAAAAGTTCTTTGATACCACAACCAATTTAAAGGAAAAAAGCTATGTACTGCATGGCAATGCTGATAAGATTCAATCATTGAAAGAATTGTTGGACAAACACCAAATCAAATATGGTAATTCGTCCGATGGAAAAGTGAGCGGTTACAACTATTCCTCTAGTAAAGATGGCAATATGAAAACGACTTCAGCAGATTTGGTAGTGAGCACGAATCAGCCAAAAGGAAAAATGGTAAAAGTGCTTTTTGAACCACAGACCAAATTGGTGGATTCATTGACTTATGACATTACTGCATGGAGTCTTCCGTATGCATATGGATTGGATGCCATGGTAACCACTAAAATAGTTTCTCCGACCGTTAAAGGTATTTCACCTGTTTTGAATGTCAAAGATGCAAATGCAACGGGTTATATAACCAAATGGGATCATATGAAAGATGCCGAATTTCTTGCCGATCTTTTGAAACAGAATATTAAAATCCGTTTTTCCGAAAAGTCCTTTACCACGAAAGCACCAGAAAAAAACTATGATAAAGGCGCATTGATCATTACTCGGGGAGATAATCCAAAAATCGAAAATTTTGATGACAAGTTGATTGAGACGGCGAATAAATACCAGCGTATTTTAATCGCCACAGCCAGTGGCTTTTCCAACTCTGGTCCCGACTTTGGTTCACCAGATGTAAAATTGGTCAGAAAGCCAAAAGTTGCAGTGCTTTCGGGACAATTCACTTCTTCGTTAAGCTATGGTCAGGTTTGGCATTTCTTTGAGCAACAGTTGCATTACCCAGTAACGTCCATCAATACCAATGATTTTAAAAACAGCAATTTAGATCGATACGATGTCATTATTATTCCGAATGGAAATTATTCAAAATATTTTGATGAGGAAACTTTAAAAACACTTAAAAGCTGGGTTAGTAAGGGCGGTAAAGTTATAGCCATCGATGGCGCACTCAATGCGTTTGTCGATAAAGAAGGATTTGGTCTAAAGCGCAACAAACCCCAAGATAGTACAAAAGTAAAAAACAAGCTCATCCCTTATGCCAATCGGGAACGGGAATCTGCAAAGGAATTTATCATTGGTGCTATTTTCAAGAGCAATGTTGACGTCACACATCCTATGGCATTTGGTTACAAGGATACATATTTTACTTTAAAACAGGGAAGTGAATCTTACAGCTTATTGGAAAATGGATACAACATTGCTTGGTTGGGAGAAAATCCAAAACCAGTATCCGGTTTTGCGGGAAGTGAGGCAGTAAAGCAATTGGGCAATTCGCTGCTCTTTGGGGAGGAACGTATTGGAGATGGAAGTATGGTTTACATGGTAGATAATACCTTGTTTAGAAGCTTTTGGGAAAACGGCAAACTTTTCTTGGTGAATGCGGTCTTTTTTGTGAACAATAATAGTTTTGAACTTTAAACAATCTATTTTTTTAAGATTTATAAAGAAGAATAAAAAAATTAATCAACAACCACTTCCCCGTAAAGGTCAAAATCTGCCGCATCGGTAATCGTGACGGTTGTAAATTCACCTGTTTTTAAATAACATTTTGTGGCATCAATCAACACCTCGTTATCCACATCTGGCGAATCAAACTCCGTGCGTCCCACAAAATAATGGCCTTCTTTGCGATCAATGACAACCTTAAAAGTCTGACCAATCTTTTCTTGATTCAATTCCCAAGAGATTTGGGATTGGATTTCCATGATTTCGTTAGCTCGTGCTTGTTTGACTTCTTCAGGTACATCGTCCACTAAATTATAAGCGTGTGTATTCTCCTCATGCGAATAGGTAAAACAACCCAAACGCTCAAAACGCATCTCTACAACCCAAGTTTTCAATGTTTGGTAATCTTCCTCGGTTTCCCCAGGATAGCCAACAATTAAAGTAGTTCTAATGGTCATATTTGGAACCGTCTTCCTGAATTCCTTCAACAACTTCGTGGTTTTTTCCTTTGTGGTGCCACGTCGCATACTCTTCAAGATGGAATCACTGATATGTTGCAACGGGATATCAAGATAATTACAGATTTTAGGTTCACGGTTCATCACATCCAGCACATCCATTGGGAAACCCGTTGGGAACGCGTAATGCAAACGGATCCACTCAATGCCATCCACCTTCACCAAGGCTTCAAGCAGCTCGGCAAGGTTGCGTTTTTTATACAAATCCAACCCATAATAGGTCAAATCCTGTGCAATCAATACCAATTCTTTCACACCATTGGTGGCCAATTTCTCTGCCTCAATGATAATCTCCTCAATGGGTGTCGATTTATGTTTCCCACGCATCAAAGGAATCGCACAAAAACTGCAAGGCCTGTCGCAACCTTCCGCAATCTTTAGATAGGCGTAATTTTTTGGTGTGGTGGTCAATCTTTCACCAATCAATTCATGTTTATAGTCTGCACCAAGGGCTTTTAACAATGCGGGAAGTTCCGTTGTGCCGAAATATTGGTCTACATTGGGTATTTCCTTCTGTAAATCTGGTTTGTAACGTTCACTCAAACAACCGGTTACGAAAACCTTATCCACTTCGCCATTTTCTTTCTTCTGCATAAACTCCAAAATGGTGTTAATGCTTTCTTCTTTCGCATTATTGATAAAACCACAGGTATTGATCACTACAATATTGCCTTCTTCTTCATGAACCACATCCTTGCCACTGGCTTTCAACTGGCCCATCAGCAGCTCACTGTCGTACACATTCTTGCTACAGCCCAAGGTGATGACATTAATGCGGTTTTTCTTAAGGGATTTCGTTCTCATACCAAAAAATTAAGTGTGCAAAGATACACAATCATTGTTTATTTTCGTTTTAGCAATTGAAACTTTAAACCATTACTGATTTTTAGAGTCTTACACCAAAAAATTTTAATATGAAAACGCTTCAAATCACCCTTTTGATGTTACTGTTTTTAAGTCTTTTGACTTGTACTTCGGACGATTCTAATACTCCCATTGACCAAACCTTGGAAGAAATGCAGATTTATTTTCCGCCGATCGGTTCCAATACATGGGAAACAAAAACAATTTCCGAATTAGGGTGGAATGAGAGCCAACTACAACCGCTTTTGGATTATTTGGAAGAAAAAAACACCAAAGGTTTCATCATCCTTCACAACGGGAAAATTGTTGTGGAAAGTTACTTGAACGAGCATACCGTAACCACACCATGGTATTGGGCAAGCGCTGGTAAGACCTTGACTGCAACTGTGTCTGGCATTGCGCAAGAAGAAGGTTTGATTACAATAGACAACCCTGTTTCCAATTATTTAGGCACAGGCTGGACGAGCGCCCCATTGGAAAAAGAGCAGCTGATCACATGTAAAAATCTGTTGTCAATGACTTCTGGTTTGGATGATTCGTTAGGTGATGACGTATCGCCTGCAAATTTGCAATACCTTGCCGATGCAGGTAATCGTTGGGCATATCATAATGTCTATGTAAAAATGCAAGATGTGGTGGCCGAAGCTAGCAATCAAACTTGGAACAACTATTTCAATACAAAGTTGAGGGATCGCATTGGGATGACAGGTGCATGGCTGCCATTGGATGATCTAAGTGTGTATTGGAGTACAACCCGAAGTATGGCCCGTTTTGGATTGATGGTATACGCCAAAGGCAAATGGGACGAGACTCAAATAGTAAGTGAAAATTACATCAATGCATCTTCCAGCACTTCACAAAACCTTAATGAGGCTTATGGATATCTATGGTGGTTGAATGGGAAATCCTCTTACAAATTACCGGGCTTTCAATTAGAACTTCAAGGTGAATTAGTTCCAAATGCACCTGCTGATATGTTTGCAGCAATGGGAAAGAACGACCAGAAGATTTATATATTACCTAGCAAAAATTTGGTAATCATACGAATGGGAGAAGTCGCAAATCCAGAAAATCCAACCTTCGCTTTATCCGGATTTGATGATGAATTATGGCAAAAAATCAATACGCTAACCAATTAATAATAGTTGCTCGGAGCGATTCTCTTTTTTGAAGCTTGTTCATAAGCATAGGCCCATTGCAAGAGCAGTTTTTCCTGTAAGCGAACTGCTATAAATGTCAATCCTTTCGGTGCTCCATTTTCCGCATAGCCCATTGGAACTGTAAGTGCAGGATACTCCGCAACCGCTGCTTCTCCTGCATGTTCGTTATTTATAGACAAGAACCCATCCAATTCATGGGCTTTCATAGGAATATCAAAAAATAACTGCCCATTGGTCTTCAGCGTATTTTTAATCTTCGCAAATTCTTCGTCAGAGGCTGAATCAGCAGCAATTCCTTCAAACAATTTTTGACCATATGGCATGGTATTCAGAGAATCTAGGGAATTGTATGCAATCAAATCTTCAATTGATGTTAAGTTCAGATTCTTGTTTCCAAAATTTGAAAAATAAACAGGAAGGTCTTTCTTCATGTCTAGATTGAGTAATCTTAAGAAATTTGGTAAGTCAATTTTTTCCTCTTCAATTTTCACAATTGTGGCACCTTGATTTTTTAAATCTTGAATTGCAGCAAGATATAACGAATCTTCCATCAAACGCTTAAAGGCACCAAAACGAATTCCTTTTAAGCTTTCAATCTTGATGTTTTCTGTATAAAAGCCACTTTCCCAAATTGCATAAATGGATTTACCGTCAGTTGTATCTTCTCCAAACAATGCATCCATTAAGATTGCTGTGTCCATCACATTTTTCGTTATTGGTCCGGGAGTATCCAATGTTGAAGAAATAGGCACAATGCCACTTCGGCTTAACAAACCAACAGTAGGCTTTAACCCAACTGCCGAATTCTGACTGGCTGGCGACAATATGGATCCCGCCGTTTCGCTTCCTATTGCAGCCGCACAAAAATTTGCAGCCACAGCAACCGCACTTCCTGAGCTAGAACCACCTGTATCAATAACCTTTCGGCCGTAAGGGTTTAACGTTTGCCCACCAATGGCACTATAACCACTTGGGCAATCGCCACAAAAGAAATATGCCCATTCGCTCAAGTTGGCTTTCCCCAAAATAAGTGCACCCCTATCCTTAAGCTGGGCAACTATAAATGCATCATCCGTTGTGTTATCTTTCAATGCAATGGAGCCTGCAGTCGTTGGCATTCCGGATGCATCAATATTGTCTTTTAAAAGAATTGGAATTCCAAAGATGGCGTGCTTTAATTTTTTGTTCTTTAATTCTATATCTTTTTGTTTGGATTCAGCAATCACATTTGGATTTAACGCAATGACTGAATTCAATGACAACTCATTTTCCCTGTCGAACTTTCTGATGCGATAGAGATAAAACTTAGTGAGTTTTTCATAGGACAGCTTACCTTCATTAATCGATTTTTGAAGGGAAAGGATATCTTTTTCCAAGACAATGGGTTTTAAAGCAACGTAATTCGATGCGGTAAAATCTTCCAAGTCTTTATTGAAAGCATCCCATAGTGCAGAATTATCAATATGTTTTGAATCAAGAACTTTAAAGTCTCTAAAGTCTTTTGTGGAAATTGCACTCATTTCGGTAGAATCTGCCTGAATTTCAGTGGCAGGATTTTGAGGATTCTCCGATTTACTTTTGTCAGCCGAATTTTTACAGCAGAAGACACACAAGAATGCAAAAAAGAATAGGAAGGATTTCATGTTCAGTGTTTTTATAAAAATACTGATAAATCATTTTATTCAATAATTAAATAGAAATTTACTTGAAGAAAGAATCGACAAACTCCAACTTATTGAACACCTGAAGATCATCAATGCCTTCACCAACGCCGATGTATTTGACAGGAATCTGGAATTGATCGGAAATCCCAATAACTACACCACCTTTTGCAGTACCGTCTAGTTTGGTAACAGCCAAAGACGTTACTTCTGTAGCTGCAGTGAATTGCTTTGCTTGTTCGAAAGCATTTTGCCCAGTAGAACCGTCTAACACCAAAAGTACATCATGAGGCGCATCGTCAACCACTTTTTGCATGACACGTTTGACTTTAGTCAACTCATTCATCAAATTGACTTTATTGTGCAATCGTCC
>JBGTDZ010000033.1:0-2112 GCA_041748055.1 Aquaticitalea sp. | reverse complement strand
TGAAGCGCATTTTCAATCGTAGAAGCAGGAGTGTCAGGCTGTTGGGCAATACTAAAAAAGGAACAGAATACAAAACAAGAAAAAAGAATTGGATGTAATTTCATAAGCAAGTTTTTAGTGTTTGAAAATTAACCATAATGGTGATAGCATCAAAATTTGATGTTAAAGTTTAACAAAAGGAACATTGAAGGTTTCCTATCGTTTGTGAATTATGTAAATTTGGGTAAATCCAAAAACAATATGAAATACCAACCAATAGACAGTAAACTTTTCATCAAAAACCGCAAAAATTTCGTGAAAGAAATGAGGCCCAATAGTTTGGCCGTTTTTAATAGCAACGACATCTACCCCATTAGTGCAGATAGCACAATGCCCTTTCAGCAACATCGCGATATTTTTTATTTGAGTGGTGTGGATCAAGAGGAAAGTGTTTTAGTGATGTTTCCAGACTGTCCAAAGGAAAAGCACCGTGAGATTTTATTTTTAAAAGAAACTAACGAACATATAGCAGTTTGGGAAGGTGAAAAATTAACCAAGGATGCTGCCTTTGAAACTTCGGGTATTAAGACTGTATATTGGCTGAAAGAGATGGAAAAAATACTGTTCGAATTGATGACGCAGAGTGATACCTTATACATCAACACCAATGAACATTATCGCGCCAACGTTGAAGCAGAAACCCGTGAAGATCGGTTTACGAAGTGGTTAAAGGAAAAGTATCCTGCACATTCGGTTGCCAAAAGCAATCCGATTCTGCAACGATTACGTTCAGTTAAGGATAAGATAGAGCTCGATTTAATGCAGAAAGCCTGTGATATTACAGAAAAGGGTTTCCGAAGATTATTGGATTTTGTAAAACCAAATGTTTGGGAATATGAAATTGAAGCTGAGCTGATGCACGAATTTTTGAGAAATCGATCCAAAGGATTTGCGTATACACCAATTGTCGCCACTGGTAGCAATGCCAACGTGTTGCATTACGTCCAGAACAACCAACAATGCAAGAAAGGTGATTTGATATTGTTGGATGTTGGAGCTGAATATGCGAATTATTCAAGTGATATGACCAGAACCATTCCAGTTTCGGGAAGATTTTCAAAACGACAAAAAGAAGTTTATAAGGCAGTTAACCGTGTAAAAAATGAAGCCACCAACATGCTGGTTCCAGGAACTGATTGGGCAAAATACCATGAAGAGGTCGGTAAATTGATGACTTCAGAATTGCTCCGCCTGAAATTATTGGACAAATCGGATGTCAAAAATGAAGACAAAGAATGGCCCGCTTACAAAAAGTATTTTATGCATGGTACGTCCCACAACATTGGTTTGGACACGCACGATTATGGCATTCTTACAGAACCAATGCAGCCTAACATGGTCTTCACTGTTGAGCCTGGTATATATATTCCGGAAGAAGGATTTGGTATTCGATTGGAAGATGATGTGGTCATCCAAAAGAAAGGAGAGGCCTTTAATTTGATGCGAAACATTCCTATAGAAGCTGAAGAAATTGAGGAGATCATGAATGCAAAATGATCATAAAATATAAAGAGACCCATGTTTTTTTTACTGACCAAGGAGAAGGGCAATCAATTATTTTATTGCACGGCTTCCTGGAAAATTCGACGATGTGGAAGGATATAATATCCAATATCGAGGGAAACCACCGGATTATTGCCATTGATTTATTGGGACATGGGCAAACAGGTTGTTTGGGATACATTCATACAATGGAGATGATGGCAGAGGCAATTAATCATGTTTTGGCCCATTTAAAAGTTGAAAATGCCATCTTTATCGGACATTCAATGGGTGGTTATGTTGCTTTGGCTTATTCCGAATTATATCCGGACAAAATCTGTGGATTGTGTTTGATGAATTCCACCTCATTGGCTGACACAATTGAAAAACGAAAAAATAGAGACAGAGCGATTTTGGCAGTAAAACAAAATTTTAACGTATTTGTCAGCATCTCCATTTCCAATTTGTTTGCTCCTGAGAACCGAGAGAAATTTAGAAATGAAATCGAAGAAGTTAAAAATGAAGCCTTAAAAACGCCTTTGCATGGTATCATCGCGGCACTTGAAGGCATGAAATGCCGGAAGAACAGAC
>JBGTDZ010000032.1:0-9591 GCA_041748055.1 Aquaticitalea sp. | reverse complement strand
ACGGAAATCAAGAAATGTCAACAGGCATAATATTGAAAATGATGCGTTTGCTTCAGTAAAAAATGTTACTAACCTTTATGTCAATTTGCGGTGCATGCAACTAAGAAACAATCACGCCATAATCTATGTTGGAGGCGGCATTACCAAAGACTCCATTCCAGAACAGGAATGGGAGGAGACTGTTTCAAAATCCCAGGTTATTAAAAGTATTTTGTAATTGTATTTGGCAGGTCTATTTTGTAGCTTTGCCATAAGATTTAATGATACATGAAATATTCCAAAAGTCACCTGGCCCAGACGGTGGTACAGCTTTTTAAGGCAAAAAACATCAAACATATTGTCATTTCACCAGGAAGTCGAAACGCACCTTTGACTATCGGATTTACAAACGACCCTTTTTTCAAGTGCTATAGTATTGTCGATGAACGTTGTGCAGGCTTTTTCGCATTGGGTATAGCCCAACAGTTGCTGCAACCGGCAGCCGTAGTGTGCACTTCCGGAAGTGCATTGCTCAATTACTACCCGGCGATTTCGGAAGCATTTTACAGTGATATCCCTATGGTGGTGTTATCAGCCGATAGACCAAAACATCTTGTAGGTATAGGAGACGGACAAACCATCAATCAAAAGAATGTTTTTGCGAATCATATTTTGCATTCCGCAAATTTAAAGTTGGATTTAAAGGATGAACTCAATTTATCAGAACAGGAAGAATTGCCTATGTTCAAGAATTTGGAGGATAAGTTGGAGCGCTTTTTAGGACTTCAGGATGATATTCAATCTTATAACGAAGAAGAAATCAATACTGCAATAAATTTGGCTATCCATAGGAGTGGCCCAGTACATATCAATGTGCCTTTTGATGAACCGCTGTACGAGCTGACAGATAAGTTAACTGTTAAGCCCGAAGTCCAAGCTTTTGTAGAAAAGGACAAAAAGAAAATCGAAAAAGTAGTTCTGGAGGAATGTTTGATTGACTGGAACGAATCTGCTCGGAAGATGATTTTGATCGGTGCCTATCCGCCACATCATTTAGACGATAAATGGGTTGATGAATTGTCCAACGACAACAGTGTTTTAGTATTTACCGAAACTATTTCAAATGTTCATAACGAAGAATTTTTTCCAAGCATCGATAAAATCATTGCACCTCTAACAGACGAAGAATTCAAAAAACTGCAACCGGATATCCTTATAACCTTTGGAGGATTGATTGTTTCTAAAAAAATAAAGGCTTTTCTAAGAAAATATCCACCTAAACATCATTGGCATATCGACAAAAAGACCGCCAACGACACCTTTTTTGTATTGGAAAAGCATATAGAAGCTACTCCAAACCAATTCTTCTCTGAGTTTTTGCCAAAAATTACACATGTCATAAAAAGCACCTATCTAAAAACTTGGCGACCTGTAAAGTTGAGACGCCATCTCAAACATTTGGATTATTTGAGGACAGTGGCATTCAGTGACCTCAAGGTGTTTGATATGGTTGCCGAGTCGTTACCGGTGAACTCAATTTTGCAAGTGGGCAATAGTTCTGCCATACGCTATATGCAGTTATTTGAGTTAGACCCAACTATTGAGGTTTTTTGTAATCGTGGCACAAGCGGAATTGATGGAAGCACCTCAACCGCTGTTGGTTGTGCAACGGTAAAGGAAAAACAGACGGTATATGTAACCGGCGATTTAAGCTTTATTTATGACAGCAATGGCTTATGGAACAATTACATTCCAAAGAATTTCAGGATCATTATTATCAATAATCAAGGTGGCGGTATTTTCAGGATCCTTCCAGGGCATAAAAACACTGAGAATTTTGATACTTTTTTTGAAACCAAACACTCGCTTACTGGAGAACATTTAGCTAAGATGTATGGCTTTGATTATGAAAAGGCTTCCAATGAAGAAGAACTATCGGCTCATTTCAAAAATTTTTATAAAAAATCCGAAACACCAAAAATCTTGGAAATATTTACCACGAGAACAAAAAATGATGAAATTCTATTGAATTATTTCGAATTTATCAAATAATCATCACCTGTGATTTTACAAAAGCCCTAGACAAAGCTGTCAAGCTTTTTTATATTGTTACCTTTGCAATCATGATAAATATAGGAGAATATAATACTCTGGTAATAATTCGCGAAGCGGAGCAGGGCTTGTATTTGGCTGACACTGAAGGTGAGGAAGTCCTGTTGCCAAATCGCTACGTTCCGAAAGAATTTATGATTTGGGACAAACTCGATGTCTTTGTCTATCTCGATAACGAAGAACGACCTGTTGCCACAACAGATAAACCCTATATAACCAAAGGTGAATTCGCCATGTTGCGGTGCAGTGAAATTGCACCATTTGGCGCTTTCCTGGATTGGGGATTGGTGAAGGAGTTGTTCTGTCCATTTAAGGAACAAGCGTTTAAGATGAAACGCGGCGGTTGGTATTTAGTGTACTGTTATCTGGATGAGGAAACCAATAGGTTGGTCGCTACAAGTAAGACAAACAATTATTTGGACAATAAGCAGTTAACCGTGCAGCAGTTTGATGAAGTTGATTTGATAGTATCACATCCTTCAGATATAGGAATGAACGTGATTGTTAACAACATCCATTCCGGATTGATTTATAGCGATGACATCTTTAAAGATTTGAGTGTTGGCGACCGAATGAAAGGTGTTGTTAAAAAAATAAGACCTGGAAATAAGCTTGATATTTCGCTCGGAAAAATTGGATATAGAAACATTGAACCGAATTCAGAAACAATCCTTCATGAACTTGAAGATAATGGAGGCTTTCTCAAATTGACTGACAAATCCAATCCAGAGGAGATTAAAGAGACCCTTCAAATGAGCAAAAAAAACTTTAAAAAAGCCATTGGGTCACTTTACAAACAACGTCTGATAGATATCAAGGACGATGGAATTCATCTCGTCTAATTGACCTTTACCTTTAAATAAGAAATTTCGATACTACATGAACACTATCAAATGGGAAACCGTAAAGGAATATGAAGACATCACATACAAAAAATGTAATGGTGTCGCTCGAATTGCCTTTAACCGGCCAGAAGTTCGCAACGCTTTCCGACCAAAAACCACTAGTGAACTTTATGATGCCTTTTATAATGCCAATGAAGATGTAAATATTGGTGTTGTTTTACTATCTGCGGAAGGTCCATCAGCTAAAGATGGTATTTGGAGTTTTTGCAGTGGAGGCGACCAAAAAGCTCGTGGTCATCAAGGATATGTGGGCGAAGATGGCTACCATCGATTGAACATATTGGAAGTGCAACGTCTTATCAGGTTCATGCCAAAAGCTGTTATTGCAGTAGTCCCGGGCTGGGCTGTTGGTGGAGGGCATAGTTTGCATGTCATCTGTGACTTGACCTTGGCAAGTAAAGAACATGCTATCTTTAAACAGACCGATGCTGATGTGACCAGTTTTGATGGCGGTTACGGATCGGCGTATTTAGCAAAAATGGTCGGTCAGAAACGCGCCAGGGAAATATTCTTTCTAGGACGAAATTATTCAGCTCAAGAAGCCTTTGAGATGGGCATGGTGAATGGTGTGATAACACATGATGAACTTGAAGACAAAGCTTATGAATGGGCGCAGGAGATTTTGGCTAAATCCCCTACATCCATAAAAATGTTGAAATTTGCAATGAATCTTACAGATGATGGCATGGTCGGTCAACAAGTGTTCGCGGGCGAAGCCACAAGATTGGCCTATATGACTGACGAAGCGAAAGAAGGACGTGATGCCTTCCTGGAAAAACGCAAGCCCAATTTTGAAAAAAAATGGATTCCTTAATCCTCCAATAAGTTATGGCTGATATTAAAGTTTGGCTTTCGGCCATGCGACTGCGCACACTACCATTATCCGTATCAGGAATCATTATCGGTGCCTGCTTTGGGTATTACAATGGCGCATTCGATTGGATGGTACTCACTATAGCCATTCTTTTGACAATCGGTCTGCAAATTTTATCCAATCTGGCCAACGATTATGGCGATGGCGTTAAGGGTACAGACAACAAAAATAGAGTCGGGCCAGAACGTGCCATCCAAAGTGGACAGATTAAAGAGTATCAAATGATCGATGCCATTAGAAAAAATATATTGATTGTCATTTTCTTGACTGTCGCACTTATTTTTGCCGCATTTGGAACAAAGAATTTCCTGTATGGATTTTTGTTCTTGATTTTGGGTGGTTTTGCGGTCTATGCCGCACTGACTTACACCATCGGTGAATCAGCTTATGGGTATAAAGGTTTCGGGGATTTTTTTGTCTTTCTTTTTTTCGGATTGGTAAGTGTCATTGGTAGTTATTTTTTATTTACAAAACAACTCGATCATGTTATCTTTTTGCCAGCAATTTCTTTGGGCCTGCTTAGTGTAGGTGTTTTGAATCTCAACAATATGCGTGATATTCAGTCAGACAAACAATCGAACAAAATAACTATGGCCGTTAAACTTGGAATGGAAAAATCAAAACTTTATCATTATTTTTTAGTCCTTTCAGCAATTGTAGTTTCTTTCATTTTTTCAATATTATATTTTACCTCGTTTTGGAACTTTATTTTTTATATATCGTACATTCCATTATTAATGTATTTAAAGAAAATTAAGAACGCCAACAAGGCAGACGATTTTGATTCCCAGTTAAAACCGTTAGCATTGACAACCTTCTTTTTTTCCTTACTCTTGGGGATTGGATATATTTTATAAAATTTTGTTAAATATTTGTAAATCAACATTTTAATAATTACATTCACATTATAAATTTCATACCGACATCAATTTGCTATTAAGTTGGTTAAAAATTTGGGGCTTAAAAACTCAAGCAATTTCTTCAAATCTGCTTGAGTTTTTTCAGTTTAAAGAACCCAGGATGTGAAAACTCTTTTTAAGTTGATCACATTTATTTTTTTTTCTTAAATTGAATTTCAAAACAACCCGATATGAAAATTACATACTACGGCCATGCCAGCTTGGGAATTGAAGTCAATGACGTTCATATTCTTATTGATCCTTTCATCACTGGTAATGAGAAAGCCTCAAATATTCAAATAGACAGTCTTAAAGCCGATTATATTTTATTGACCCATGCACACAATGACCATATTTTGGATGCCGAGGCAATAGCCAAACGGACAAATGCCGTCATAGTTTCCAATTATGAAATTACAAATCATTTTGAAAAAAAGGGATTAGAGGTCCATCCGATGAATCACGGAGGATCTTGGGATTTTGAATTTGGCAATGTCAAATATGTAAATGCAATACATACGTCATCTTTTGAAGATGGTAGCTATGGCGGACAACCTGGAGGTTTTGTAATTGAAGGGGAGCATAAAAATATTTATATCGCAGGAGATACAGCTTTGACTATGGACATGAAGTTGATTCCACTTCAAATAAAATTGGATTTGGTCATCCTTCCCATAGGTGATAATTTTACAATGGGAATCGATGATGCCATTATAGCCAGTGACTTTGTACAATGTGATAAAGTCCTTGGATATCACTTTGATACATTTGGTTACATAGAAATTGACCATGAAGAGGCCAAGCGCAAGTTTTTTGATAAGAATAAGGACCTGATGCTGTTGGAGATCGGGGAGAGTATAGAGCTGTAATGGCAAATCTGGAAGTTGATAATTCGTAATTGATTTCTGAAATTAAGGATTGAGACCTTAATTTTTTCTAACTACATCCATTATATTTAATATAATTGTTTTAGCAACTTCTGTTACCAAATGTTCTAACTACTCATTGATACCAATACCACAGCGAAGCAAAAAGAAGGCCTAGGGTATGGTTTTTTGTTTTTTCCGACGACCGTAACTTTCCCATATTTTTTACGAGTGTTTCCACAACTTGTTCCGATATTTTTTCGGCATGATTTCCTTTAATCAAGGTTTTGGTTATATGTTGGTTAGAAACCTTCAATATCTTCGAAAAAATCTGTGGATTTTCTTCAGCTGCAAGCTGGAGAAATAAATTCCATTGTTTTGCTTTAAGGTCAATCCATACATCTTTTGCATCATCAATGATCCAATAGCAACAACCTATGGCTTCGCCTATGGATTGGGCATTTTTTAAAAGTAATGGGTCATTTGTATGCGAAAGTCCTATGGTGTATTCTGCCATCACTTTGAATGGTTGTGCTGATTTTAGATATAGTGCTTTTTTGATCTTTTCTAAATCAGAAGAAGCTGATATTGGCTCTTTAGAAAGAAAACTCTGCGCTTCAAATAGTTGATTCATTAATTTGAGCAGATCATCTGATTTTTGTGATTCCCCATTTTTGAAATTTAATTTTCCTAAATCTTGCAATACATTAGTCACCAAATTGCTTAAGAATGCTTCAGAAGGTGTCAATGGATGCATTTCTGCAATTTTATTTTTTATAAAAGGTTGAAACACTTTTAAAGAGGTCACCCTATTTTGGCCACCTGTTGTTTCATCACATAAATAATCGAACAGACTAATTCCCAGATTAAATCTACCACACCAATCTGAGGCATCTTTCGTTATAGTACTATTTAGATGTAACAATTCACAAAATATCTTTCCCTGAAGTGCCCCAAATCCATAAACCGAACGAAGTAGATGATCTTGTAATGCTGGTGAAGTTTCATGAGGTTGATGAGTCCAAATATTCTTAAAATCACGGCCAGATAGGGCTTCGATGTATTCGTCTGAAAAATGAAGATGATGGGGCAATCCTGCTTTTCGCCAGGTTTCAAAAAAAACTTCTCCGAAATGTTTATGCCAATCCATCAATTTTTTAGAGTTTTAAAAGATAAGCCGTTTATTTTATTCATTTCATTACGTTTATAGCAGTCAAGGGCATAGCATGCCATGGCAGTTGCGAAAAGTCCGTCTTGATCTTTAACAAATGAATTTCCTCCTCCATGGTGAGTGTTCCATGCGACAACCTGATTGGGATCCAAAATATTTGGAGCAGGGATTCGTAAAATATAATTTCCTTCCCAACTACCTTCTTCATTTTGAGATTGCAGCAAACTTTTAGCACACAAGTGTTTTTCTGGAGGACTGTCATTTCCTGATAAATGCAGAAAGGATTCCAGTGAAAGCGCCGTAGTGAATGGATCTAGATGCGTAGAAGTGTCGAGACCGAAACCGCCATCTGGAAGTTGTCTTTTAATCAAACTTTCTATTATTTTCTTGGCATGTGCATTCGATAAGGATTCCTGTCGTAATGAGAGCGCCCTTAATAAAATTGTAGTCGTATAAAAAGGACCACGCCACCAGTAAGAATCAATAAAACCTTCGTTGGTTTGTTGGTCTGTAAGCCAAGTTATAATTTCAGTCACTTTTTCATTATTGATATCTGCGAGTACTGCGGCAATGGATACATCTGTATGAGCAGAAGTCCAACCTTGAATAGCTTCATTATTCGGGGCTGAAATGAATTCGCGAATGCCAGAGTCAACTTTATAAGTGGAAATACCATTAGCAATAAAATGACTCCACAAAAAAGATTTCGCATTCGCTAATTCCAATGCAGTCAACAAAGAACCTGATTGTATTGCCATTAAGCACCAGGCAGTAGAATCGGCATCTGATGGAACAGTTGTACTATAAGACCAGCCATTAGAAGGTTGGCGAGACTTTAAAAGAAATTTTTGTGCTTCTTCAATAACTTGTTCGTGCAGACAAAGTTTATAAATATGAGTGACTATAAAACCAGTTACCCATATGTCAGATTCACCAGCCATAGTAGGAAAACCTCGCCAGCGTCCATGAATTGCTCTCGATAAAAGATAGTTAATCCCTTTTTTAATGGCATTGTCCACTAATGCTTCATCAAAATGATGGGTTGAAACCATTCAAGATATGTTTTAAATATATTTTATAAATGTACAGTAATTCAGTTATTTGTAGGAAATAATTTCTTACATTTAAATAATGGTTGAAACGCGACCATAATTAATTAACCAACCCTCATTAAAATGGATAGAATAATCACAATTTTGGGTTCTAACCCAACTACAAGCGAATTGACATTATCAGATCAAGGGACAACAAATGCTAGTCAAGGTGATCAGGTAACTTGGGTCCTTGGGCCAAACTGCGGAGTCGTAAACATTGTTGCGATTCAGGATAAACCTAACTCACCAGATGTATTTAATCCCGACCCTAAACAGCTTCCAAATTCTACTAGTTGGGAAGGAACTATTAGCCCTACCATTCCCAACGGTTCAGTAGAAAGTTATTCTATAGTATGGACACCACCAGGGGCAGGATGGCACGGTCAAGCTCCAGACCCATTGACATTTGACCCTAGAATAAGTATAAATCCATAAAAATAAACATGTTATGTAAACCAATTTTTTTTTTCTTTACAATGGGCTATTTTTTTATAATAGCCCATTCTGTTTCTGCTCAGGACCAAAGAGTTGCTGACAGCCTGGTTACTATATATAATGAAAATACAGTTCGGGGACAAGAAAAATTAGAACTGCTACGGAATTTATCTTTTAACGAAAGATCAGATCTTGAAAAGGCTATTAGGTATGCTGATGAATTAATAACCTTATCCAAAGAGCTTAATAATGATGAATATTTATATCGTGGGTATTATCAAAAGGGGGATAAGAATATAGCTATTGGCAACTTGGAAGACGCTATTGAAGCATTATTTCAAAGTGCCGAAATTGCAAAAAAGATAAAGAAAAAAGATAAAGAAGGGAGTTCCTACGTCGCCATAGCAGACATATATGGTATATCTGACAATCATAAAAACGCAATGCTATATTATCATAAAGCCATTGCAGTTTTGAGAAAATCTGACAACAATATTACGTTAGCTTCAGCGATTTTAAATGCTGGAGATGCATTGCTAATTAAAAAAGAATATGATTCTGCACTAGTTTATTTTAAAGAATCAAGCGCAATTTTTGAAAAAGCTGATTATCAAATTGGAAAAGCCTATAACCTAGGTAATATAGGCATGGTCTATGCGAATCAGGGACAAAATAGCCTCGCAGAAAAAAATATCCTTGAGGCCGTTAAGATATTAGAAGAATTAGAAGATTTTTATCCTATCAGTGTGTATTTACTCTCCATGTCCGATATCTATCTAGAAAAGGGTAATCGCGATGCAGCAATTGATTATGCAGAGAGAAGTCTTTCGTTAGGGATAGAATATAGGTTAAAAGAGCAAATCAGCGATGCAAATTTAAAATTATCAGAACTGCATGAAAAAGTAGGAAATCCTGAAGCTTCTTTAAAGCATTACAAGGACTTTGTCGTATATCGAGACAGTTTGAACAATATCAAATCCGTTCAATCAATGGCAGATATACGAACCAATTTTGAAGTTTCCCAAAAACAGGTCGAAGTAGATTTATTAAATCAACAGAAAAGGAATCAACTTATTATTCTAGGTTTCACCGGAGTTCTCTTGCTTACCTTGTTTTGGTATTATAGAACCATTTCAAGAGAGAAAAAAAGATCGGAATCTCTTTTACTCAATATTTTACCCTCTGAAATTGCGAAAGAATTAAAAATAAACGGAAAAGTGGAAGCTGTAAAATGTGATACAGTGACTGTTTTGTTC
>JBGTDZ010000031.1:0-2627 GCA_041748055.1 Aquaticitalea sp. | reverse complement strand
TTTCATTATATTCTTTGATGGCTTCTGGTGTTCGTTCTGATTGCATCTTTTCCCATTTTTGTGAGGCTTCTTTAAGGTCGTCGGTCAGTTCTTTTCCATCAGTTTTATATTGATTTGCCATGGTAACATC
The DNA here is from genome assembly GCA_041748055.1 of Aquaticitalea sp. GTDB lineage: Bacteria > Bacteroidota > Bacteroidia > Flavobacteriales > Flavobacteriaceae > JBPOFM01. Next base: position 2,497 of record JBGTDZ010000031.1, on the reverse strand, counting down.
TTCCATGAATTTTACATTTTTTTTATAATCGGCATAATTCCAAAGTGTTCCTATTGCAAAGAGCAAAATAGCAGCAAAAATCAATTTTTTGGGAGCCATATTTCTGAAAGTATATACTAAAAATCCCATCAAGGCATAGCTGTATAAAATCTCTCCAACCCAAAGGAGCAGGTAGGCATGGATAAGGCCAAAAACCAATAGCCATGTAAGTCTTCTAAAATAGATATTTGCTGCTTCTATACCAGCACCTTTCTTCTCTAAACGGTCTAACAGAATGAACATGCCAACACCAAAGAGAAGTGAAAAAAGTGCTCTCATGGTGCCTTCAAAAAACATATTGGTAGTAATCCACGTGTATAACTCCCAGCCGGTTGCACCTCCAGAAACCGTGGGGTCGCTATAGGCACGAGCCAGTCCCATCCCGTTAATATTCATCAATAAAATACCGAAGAGTACAACGCCGCGCATGACATCCAAAGAATGTATCCGGTCAGTTGCTTTTATTGGGGTCAGGGAAGTTGCTTGTGTCGTCATTTTGATTAGTTAGTTTATTATTTAAAGATTGGTCGGGATTATCAGCTCATATATTTCTTTTTGAATCAGATGAAATAAAAAGCTGAGAATTTTAATTCCTTTAGTTAGCAATAGGTAAAGTGATAGAGCCAACACAGAGCAATAAAACAGATTGATTGAAAAATCTTCGATTTTATTTATCAAGTCATTATTTTCTTCATTGGAATTCATTGCAGTTGGATATTGAAATACGTCATTTTTTTAAAACTGAAAATATATAAACTGCTCACCGCTACCTTGCGAAATGGCAATCAAGAAAAACATGATAGCCCAGGCAATTCCCAAAATCCATGACGGGGTTTTCAATGAAACTTCCTTCATTGAGGTGTTTCTCATGAACCAATGGCATAGAAAGAGGATGCTGATAAGGCTGAACACTTTTATGATATCAAATGTATATAGCAGCTTTTCTCCATCACCATTCATAAAGAACATCGACGTAAGCATGTTCTTTGCGACCGAAAATTCCCGTGCCCTAAAGAATACCCATGTGAAATTGACAAACGTGTAGGTGAGGAGTGCTAATAAAATACCATTGTATGGCCCGATTTTGATATGGATTTTAGTTTTTAACATCCGTTCCACAACCAAATAAATACCATGCAATGCGCCCCAAATCACAAAAGTCCAAGCGGCGCCATGCCATAGCCCTCCGAGCAACATGGTTATCATCAATGCCGAATACATTCTTACCACACCATGTTTGTTTCCGCCCAACGGAATATAAAGATAGTCGCGCAACCAAGTGGATAAGGAGATATGCCAGCGTTTCCACAAATCTGAAAATCCGATGGCACCATAAGGATACCTAAAGTTATCTGGTAAAATGATTCCAAGCATTAAGGAGATACCAATGGCACAAGTTGAATAGCCTGCAAAATCAAAAAATATCTGACCGGAAAAGGCGAGCGTCCCTGTCCATGCATCCAGTCCGTTTAATATATCTTTAGAGCCAAATACGGTATCAGCAGTTTCAGACAATAGGGTATCTGCCAGCACCACTTTTTGGAACAATCCAATTGTCAAAAGGAACAATCCCCAAATAAATTGGTTGATGGTGGCTTTTTTCTCTTCGTAAAATTGCGAAATCAAATCTCCCGCTCTTACGATTGGTCCGGCAACTAACTGTGGAAAGAACGTTACATACAATGCAAAATCCAAAAAGGTTTTGGCACGTTCGGTTCGTCTCAAATACATATCAATAGTGTAGGACATGGTTTGAAAGGTGTAAAACGAAATGCCCATTGGTAGAATAATATCCATAGGTTGTGCTTGATATCCATAACCATAACTGTTGACAACCGATGTGAAATTGTCAAGCATAAAATCCCGGTATTTAAAAAAGGCCAAAAATCCAAGATTCACGAACATGCTCAACAACAACCACATTTTGCGTTTCCGCTGATTTTCTTCTGTTGCAAGCTTATTGCCTGCAATCCAATCGACCATTGTAGAAATCCATAGTAAAATGACCAAAGGCGGATTCCATAGACCGTAAAACACATAACTGGCAAAGAGCAGCATACGTTTTTTATTGGTCCAATTGAATATGTTTGAATAGTAAAGTGCCAGCACTATTACTAAAAACACGACGAAACTTAATGAGTTGAATAGCATGGCTAGTTGGTTTTAGGGTTAGACAAAGCACCATCGGCTTTCATGATTTTTACCAATTCCGTTGTAAAATATCGGGCATCGGGAGCAGACAAATGGGACCACTCCGGACAGCTCAAGTCCTTGAGTTGCTCATAATCTTCATAATGATAAGCATGGGCGTTTGTGGCTTTTACGAGGGGATCCCAAAATTCGGCACGTGGCAAAAATTTATCTTCCCCGGCCTTTAACCATCCACTCGAAGGACAACGTAATAGAATGAGATTTCCACCTCTTTCCATAAATTTCTGGGCGTCCGCAACAAAAAAAT